>JAFUUL010000145.1 GCA_017483805.1 Prevotella sp. | reverse complement strand
GACAAAGTTTTGTCTAGGAGAAACTTCCCTCCTGGACAGCATGGCAATAACCGCCGCCGCAAGCAGTCGGAGTATGCTGTCATGCTGGCAGAGAAGCAGAAAGCCAAGTACACCTACGGAGTGCTTGAGCGCCAGTTCCGCATTTTGTTCGAGAAAGCAGCCAAGGCTGAGGGCATCACCGGTGAGGTGCTGCTTCAGTTGCTGGAGAGTCGTCTCGACAATGTAGTGTTCCGTCTGGGCCTTGCTCCCACTCGTGCCGCTGCCCGTCAGTTGGTGGGCCACCGTCACATCGTGGTCGACGGCAAGGTGGTCAACATTCCGTCATTCTCGGTGAAGCCCGGCATGGTGATCGGTGTTCGTGAGAAGTCAAAGTCTCTCGAGGTGATTGCCGACGCACTGGCTGGTTTCAACCACAGCAAGTACGCCTGGATTGAGTGGGACGAGCAGCAGAAGGCTGGCAAGTTCCTCCATCGTCCCGAGCGTGCCGACATTCCCGAGAGCATTAAGGAGCAGTTAATCGTTGAGTTGTACTCTAAGAACTAAAAATCATTAAATTAATGGCGATATTAGCATTTCAAAAACCCGATAAAGTGGTAATGTTGGAAGCCAACGACAAGTTCGGCAAGTTCGAATTTCGTCCGTTGGAGCCGGGCTTCGGTGTGACCATCGGCAACGCCCTGCGCCGCATTCTCCTTTCATCGCTCGAGGGCTATGCCATCAACACCATCCGTATCTCGGGTGTTGAGCATGAGTTCTCATCAGTACCTGGTGTGAAGGAAGATGTAACCAACATTATCTTGAACCTGAAGCAAGTCAGGTTCAAGCAAGTAGTAGAAGAATTCGAGAACGAGAAAGTCAGCATCACCGTTGAGAATTCTACCGAGTTCAAAGCCGGTGACATCGGCAAGTATCTGACCGGATTTGAAGTGTTAAATCCCGATTTGGTGATTTGTCATCTCGATTCAAAGGCTTCAATGCAGATAGACCTGACTATTAACAAAGGTCGCGGCTACGTGCCCTCAGACGAGAACCGTGAGTTCTGCACCGATGTGAACGTCATACCCATCGACTCTATCTACACCCCCATCCGTAACGTCAAGTTCGCAGTAGAGCCCTATCGTGTCGAGCAGAAGACCGACTACGACAAACTCGTGCTCGAAGTGACCACGGACGGTTCCATTCAGCCCAAGGAAGCCCTGAAGGAGGCTGCCAAGATCCTCATCTATCACTTCATGCTCTTCTCCGACGAGAAGATCACCCTCGAGAACACTGAGGCCGAGGGCAACCAGGAGTTTGATGAGGAAGTGCTGCACATGCGTCAGTTGCTCAAGACGAAACTCGTCGACATGAACCTCTCGGTTCGTGCCCTGAACTGTCTGAAGGCTGCCGACGTGGAGACCCTCGGCGATCTCGTGCAGTACAACAAGACCGACCTCCTGAAGTTCCGCAACTTTGGTAAGAAATCGCTCACTGAGCTTGATGATTTGCTCGAGAGTCTGAATCTGTCGTTTGGAACCGACATTTCAAAGTATAAACTGGACAAAGAGTAAGTGAAGAGTGAAGAGTGAAAAGTGAAGAATTTCTTGCCGTGCAAGCGTCCAAAGGCCGAGCGGCTACCGCACTTGCTGTTCACTGACAAATTGCCCAATAAAAAAGTAAAAAGAAAAAATGAGACATAACAAGAAATTCAACCATCTCGGTCGTACTGCATCGCATCGCGCTTCCCTGCTTGCCAACCAGGCCATCTCGCTGATCATGCACAAAAGAATCACTACGACCCTGGCAAAGGCAAAGGAACTCAAGAAGTATGTTGAGCCCCTGATCACCAAGGCAAAGGAGGACTCAACCAACTCACGCCGCGTCGTGTTCAGTTACCTGCAGAACAAAGAGGCCATCAAGGAACTCTTCTCTACAGTGGCTGAGAAGGTAGGCGACCGTCCCGGTGGCTACACCCGCATCATCAAGTTGGGTACCCGCCAGGGTGACGCTGCTCAGATCTGCTTCATCGAACTCGTCGACTTCGACCCCGAGATGGCCAAGACTGAGACCAAGAAGAAGGCCACGCGTCGTTCTCGCAAGTCTGCTCCCAAGGCCGAGGCTCCTGCTCAGGAGGCTCCCGCTGCTGAGGAGGCAAAGGCTGAAGAGGCTCCTGCTGCCGAAGAGGCAAAGGCTGAATAAGACAAAGACATCATTCCCTTTAGATAAGTGCTCTCACCTCTGGCAGGTGAGGGCACTTTTTGGTTGAAAGAGTAAGAAATTGGGGGCAAAGTGTGATTTTTTTCTAAAAAATCTTTGGCGATTCAGAAATTATGTTTATCTTTGCACCCGAAATGGCCTGCTCATGTGAGGGTGGGCGTCATAATTACATCGATGGAACGAGACCTCGGGCCAGTTGTACGGCCAGTCTCGAAAGGACGTTTTCTTGACGTTACTTGTCTGTAAGATCAAACTTCGCAACTTTGAATCCAAGTACAGCGGTGATGCAACAGAAGCGTCCGCGTGGGTTGATTTTATATCTCCCTGCGGCCATATTCCCTTCTTATATATAATAAGGTGTATGCCACAAGATGGGCATACTATCTTTGTGTATATAGACCAGTCGGGAGTCAGTGTGCCGTAGTGTGTGCATATATATCGCTCGGCGTGGGCAGGCTTTTTCGTTGCTTATCCTTACTTGGGGGCAATGCGAAGGCCTGATCTTGGGGATGAGCGCGGAGAGAGACATTACTCCCACGTCTTTTTTGTTTCCGTTTTTTCAGTATTGAGTTGATTCGCTGGTTGGGGAGGAACCGGCAAGCACCGCTGTGTGCTCATCTCAAAACTCTTGTTGTGAAACAAAAAAAGACAAAGATATCATTTTTATCAATTAATCATTTTATTAACAAATTAAAAACATTTACGTATGAAAAGAAATTTTCTTATTTTGATGTTGCTGTCTCTCTTGCCGTTGGCAGGATGGGCACAGGGCGTTTCTATTGCGGACTACACAATAGAAAACACTGGCGCTAATGCTGTTCAGTATGACGGCACTCAGAAAGCCGTCACTCTGAATGTCTCTACGTCAGGGGCCGGCAACCTTACTGCAGGCACCGACTACACCGTAACGTACTACAAGGTGGTTAATTCAACAGAAACTGCTATTGAAGCCACCGATGTGAAAAACGCTGGTACGTACAAGGTTTCTGCTGTCGGTAAGGGTGCTTATACTGGTGAGACCGCCAAAATTACCTTCACCATTACCCCGAAGCCGTTGACGGATGCCATGATTCAGACTATTACTGATCCGATTTATTCTGGTAGCCCACTTACTCCTACAATCACCGTTCAAGATGGTGGGACAACTCTGGTTAAGGGTAACGCCACTAACGGTAAGGACTACACAGAAGAGTTCACCAACAACACTGTCGTTGCAACTACGACTTCTGCTAATGCTCCTACCGTCACCATCACTGGTCACGGCAACTACTCTGGCACTGCAACAAAGAAGTTCAATATTGTTGCCGCTGATCTGACCGCTGCTATGATTGGAGACATCCCTGCTCTGACGTACGACAAGACGAACCAGGATCCCACGCCTTCTGTGACATTCACAGGTTCGACTCCTCTTACTCTGAATACTGATTATGTAATTTCGTACAAGAAAGAAGCAGACGGCTCCTATTCTGATATTGAGCATGTCCAGGCTGCAGGTTCTTACAAAGTGATTGTAAAGGGTAAGGAGGGCAGTAACTTCAGCACCTCTGTTAGCGCAGAGAAGGTATTCACCGTAAGCCCCAAGACTGTTTACATCAGAACCAACAATGACAAGGTGACCTACAGTGCTACTGCTTACACTCCCGCCGTTGACAAGAATGTGACATTCTCTATGCTCGAGGATGGTGATGGGATTGATGCTAGTGACCTTAAAGTGCAATTGAAGAAAAGTGATGATTCTGAGGTTGCAAGTGCTACTGATGCTGGCGAATATACCATCACGGTTGGTTATGCCGATGGCAAGACTGCTCTGACAAACACGAACTATACGCCGACCTTCTATTCTGTAGGTAAACTGACCATCGAGCAGAAGGAACTGACTATCACTCCAGTTGCTGGTAAAACTAAGACTTATGGCACAAGTGATGACTATGTAGCAGGTAAGGCTGCTGCTGAGGCTGATGTTACTATCGACGGTCTGCTGACTGGTCACACTGTAAACTGGGAAATCGGTACTTCCACAAACCTGACTCTGAAGCGTACTGATACTGAGGATGTAAGCAATAATATCGCTCTCTGGGTAGTGAATAATGCCGATACTAAGGTTGAGGTGAAAGATGGTTCTTCAACCGATGTTTCTGCCAACTATAAGTATAAGTTCGACAATGGAACATACTCTATCACGGGTAAGGCCATCTCTATCTTGGCCGACAACGGTGGCAATGTTTATAATGCTTCTGTTCCAACGACCGCAGGTCTGACTGTGACCATCGTTGGTATGGATGATGAAGACGCTGCTGCTGTCAAGTCTTCTATCGAGGCTTCTCTGAGCATCGCAAATGCTAGCGCAAACGTCGGTAAGTATGTCATCAACATTGGTGATTTTGACACTACCGGTGACAACTGGAAGAACTACAACACAACGACCATCACCAAGGTTCCTGGTGAGTACAAGATTACAAAGGCTCCTCTGAAGATTGCAGTCAAGGATCAGTATCTGCAGGTGGGCGACAAGGTTATCGCTGCTTCTGCTGAGACCGTTACCTTCACCACCACTACTGGCATCACCGAGGCTGATAAGACTGCCGTTCTGAACAAGATCGCCCTCGCATTCTCTGCTACTTCTCCTGCTGTTCCCGTAGAAACTGGTGACCATGCTGGCGAGTTGGCCGCAGGTGCTCTCACCGCTGGCTGGACCTCTGAAGGTGCCGCTGCTACTGCTGATGCCGACAAGGGTATCTGGTTCAATGGTATCACTGTCGATGCCACGGCCTATAATGCCGCAACTGACGTTAACTTCACTCTGACTGGTGAGGGTACAGAGATTAAGGCAGGCAAACTGGTTGTTTCTTCTGCTATAGTTCCCCTTGAGTTGAATGCAGCTAATGTTACTGCAGCGACTGCTAAGACAAATACACAGTTGCTGACCGAGAATGCCAACAAGAAGATGAATGTTGTAATTAAGAACAAGACTTTGAAGGCTGGCAAGTGGTATGCTATCTCTCTGCCGTTCAGCATCACTCCGTATGACTTTGTCAACGCCGTAAAGACCTATGCTATCTTCGATAGACTGCAGAAGGAAAGTGATAAACTGAACTTCAAGATTTCGCTGGAGCAGATTCCTGCTTACACTCCATTCCTAGTGAAGGTTGAGTCTGAGGTGAAGTTCAAAGACGTAACTTTCAATGAGGTTACCATTGCTACTCCTGCTACCATTGAGACTGAGAAGAACAGCGTATGGAAGATTGTGAATACGACCGACGAGGCTAACGTGCCTAATTTGGTTTACTTCCTGAATCAGGAAGGTGCGAATATCTCTCTCGGAAAGAATGCAAATGGACAGAAGTTCTACGGCTTCGAGGCATACATCACCACTCTCGACGGTAATGAGGCACAGGAAGCACGTATCTATATTGAAGAGGCTGACGGCAGCACCACAGCAATCAGCGCTATCGCTGCTGACGGAGAACTTGTTCCTGCACAGGGCTGGTACACGCTGAATGGTGTTAAACTGCAGGGCGTTCCCACTCAGAAGGGTGTTTACATTAACAACGGTAAGAAGATCGTTATTAAGTAAACTGCACTGATCATTAATAGGAGTTCGCTCACCCAGGATAAAAGAGCGTGGGCGAACTCTCTTTCATTTCAAACACATAAAAGAAGAAAGAAGATGTACAAGAAAACATATATTACTCCCGATTTGGAGAATGTTGTCATTGAAGCATATAAGATGGTATGCGCTAGCGATGGCACCAGCACCGATGTTACTATCCCGACAGAGGATAGTGATCGTCCTGACTATGAGTTGGATGACTAATCCACCCATGGGAGAAAATAATCTATAAGAAATAAATGGGCAAAATGGATATAGCATCAGAAAGTTTAATACAACTTGGTTTTGCCGAAGAGGAATTCGGAGGCAAGGCTTTCTATCGATATGATGGGCTGTTGTTGACCAATGAACCTGTTTATGGCTGGGCACTATGTGATCCTACTACTTATAATCTATGTGGTCAATACATAACTACATTGGATGAAGTAAGACGCTTAATGGCTCAGAAACGGTAATATATTCTGGGGCGCGGGAAAATGCGTCTTGCGTCCCAGAATTGTTATAAAAATCAGTTAAAATAAAGTTATGAATTCAAAATCGTGGCAATCATTTGATAGTCGTTTGAAGGCGCTTAAACAACATCTCCAACTCTCTGACTTGGCATTAACACTGGCCAACAAGAAAGCTGCCGGATTAGCTGGAAACGGACAGAAGATTGCAGAGGTGCTTGGTGGGTCTTTAGATACTCATATGCAACTTAATATACCTAACGAGAAGAGAGATATATCACGTGCATTTATAACGTCGCGTAATAAGTTACATGAGCAGGCTATCATCGAACTATATGGTGAGTTCAGCAACTACGTGGCCAATGTGATTTCTGAGATAGAGCATAAAAATCCTATGCGATTTCTTAGTCTGCTATCAGAAAATAGTGAAAATGGGATAAAGTATAAGGACATTATCACCATTGGGAATTACAACGCTCTTATAGGGGAAATGGCAAAGAGAGTGTTCAGAACTCTAGAAAACAAAAGAAGTACCAAGGACTTGTTGGCTGCTTTCATCAGGAACACGAGCATTACCATCGACAACGAAATCCTTGAGAAAGCATTGGTTTATCTGGAAATTAGGCATCTTATCATTCATAACAACACAAAGGCTGATGCTAAATTTAAAGGAATGGCTCGGCATGATATTGTGTCCATTAATCAGAGAAACCAGAAGATCAACCTGAATTTCACAGTTACCAATGAAGCAATAAATGCCATCTTTCGTTTATGTAAGAAGATTGATGATGAAATTGTCGACAAGGATTTGATATAGAATGCCAACCAGAGGTATCTAACGCAAAGCAGCCCAGTCGGTGGGCAGTGGTGGGAGGTTCGAGTCCTCGCTTCGCGGCAACTTTTCTCATGAAAAGTTATAGTTTTAAATTGTTAATAAAGACACATTCGGCCCGCTGGCTCGTGAGAGTAGGTCGAGGCCAAGAAGAAACAACCGAAGTCGCCGGCCCGTGAGGGTCGGCGGCTTTATACAAGGAAAGAAATTAATAGACTCGCTACGCGCTTTGCTTGTCAAAGAATTACAATAATTTTGGCTACGCCCTTTGTCTGTCAAAGGACTAGAATGATTTCTATAACCGCTCAATGTCTTCGATAGTGAGGCCAGTGATGTCTGCTATATCTTCTAATGCAAAGCCTTTCTTCTTCATCCTGCGGGCATTCTCTTTGCGCTCTTCCTCACGGCCTTTGGCCTCACCTTCGGCTATGCCTTCGGCCCTGCCTTCTGCCCTGCCTTCAGCCCTGCCTTCAGCCCTGCCTTTGGCTTCACCTTCTGCCATACCTTCTGCCCTGCCTTCTGCCACGGCGGTGTCGTAGACATCCTTAGCGGCGTGGACGCTGACCATGTAGTCTTCGTAGGCATGGCGCTCCTGGGGCGTCATCTTCATGTAGTCCAGTTTCTCGCGGGCCTCCTGCAGGCCGGGCGTAGTGGTGTCGGGTTTGATGATGCCGTCCTTCAGGTATTCAAACCACTCCTCGATGGGCGTCTTGGCCACGGCATTGAACTGGTTGACACGCAGCAGGAAATACTCGGGATAGACTTCGTCGGGCGACACGGGGCGCTTGGTGTCGTCCTTCACGATGGCTTCCTCGCGCGGCGTGAACTGCAGCACGGAGTCGGGGTTGTTCATGCCCTTGAACGTGGTCTTGCCGTGGTAGACGTAGTCATCGCCGGAGCCCAGGTCGAAGTAGAGCACGCTGATGGAGTAGACCTTGCGTATGTTCTCGTAGT
>JAFUUL010000093.1 GCA_017483805.1 Prevotella sp. | reverse complement strand
AGAAATTGATGCCAGGTCTTTTCGTAACGGGCATCGGCTGTCAGTAATTCCATTATTTGCACAATCTGTTTATAAAGTGAATGCACAAAGGTAATCACTCTTTAGATTGTATGCAATATGTAAAAGCGGATACGCTTACGTAAAATGACGGCTATATGACGGCTCGAGGGGTAAGGTGTCATATGTTAAGTAACTATATTTCAGATGGTTAATTGCAAATATGACGGCTCAAGCCATTTTTTATCAATTTGCTCAAAGCAATTAATTTCAAGCGACGACAAATGTTAAATATAATGCGACACAAACAACGCTTTCAAAAAAAAGAACGCCCGATGGTGCAAGATTTCCGATTTTTCTGCGTTTAATCAGGTAGAACATTAACAACAAAATTATAACGATAATGAAAACAATGAAGATTTATGTAATCATGTTCATGACGTTTGCTGCCTTCTCCCTCGCATCTTGCAGCGACGATCCAGACGGGAAGTGGGACCCGATGGTTTGGAAAGCGGAAGTGCCAGTACAGATAACCGATGGTGTGTATAATGTTTCTGATACAGGCGACGAGTTCACGTTCTCTTGCCGGAACTATTCAGGGCCGTGGATGTCTGAGGCCGTGTCGAACGGGGAATACTTTTATCCTCCCCGCGAATCGAATGATTACCACACGATAACGACGGATTGGTTCAAGGCAGAGATAAGCGGAAACAAACTCAAGGTCGTTTTCGAGGCTAATGACACAAAGGAAGAAAGACCACTTCAACTGACCGTTACGGCGGGCGACATCTTCCATACGTTCAGATTCAAGCAGTTTGCATGTACCCGATACTGATACTGCCAGTGCCATCGCCCAAGTCAAGTAATGTTGGGTGTCTAATGTGTTATCCATAGAGTTGCCTGAAGGGTTGTCTATAAGGTTGTCTCTCTGATAACATAGCAAAAGCATCAAATGCATTTGATGCTTTTGTTTTACCTATGCCAGAAAGGAGCAACGGGCATTTAAACGCTCTTTAACAGATGAAAGTGCGCTTATTGGGAAATTATTTGTATCTTTGCAGCCAAGAACGATTGCTTATGTCAGATAAAGAGTATCAAGACCTGAACAGAAAACTCGATGAGGGACTGCAGATAGCGCATCAGCGAATGCTGGAGGAGAAAGCCCTGCGGGATGAAACCGTGGTAGTAGCAAACAGCGAGGGCAAGATTGAATATATCTCGGCCAAGGAGGTGCTGGCTTCGTTTTAACTGAGAGACAGATGATGGACGAGGATTTCGACATTCGACAGGAGCGCTATGCCGGCGGAGGGGAGAAGGACTTTGAGAATGCCCTGCGCCCCCTGAACTTCGGCGACTTCAGCGGACAACAGAAGGTGGTGGAAAACCTGCAGGTGTTCGTTGAGGCGGCTAAGTATCGCGGCGAGCCGCTCGACCACACGCTATTGCACGGTCCTCCAGGACTGGGCAAGACCACACTCTCGAACATCATTGCCAACGAACTGGGCGTGGGCTTCAAGATTACCAGCGGCCCCGTGCTCGACAAGCCCGGCGACCTGGCCGGCATCCTGACGTCGCTGGAACCGCGCGACGTGCTCTTCATCGACGAGATACACCGCCTGTCGCCCGTGGTAGAGGAGTATCTCTACTCGGCGATGGAGGACTATCGGATAGACATCATGATAGACAAAGGCCCGTCGGCCCGCACCATCCAGATAGACCTGAACCCCTTCACGCTGGTGGGTGCCACCACCCGCAGCGGCCTGCTGACGGCTCCGCTCAGGGCCCGCTTCGGCATCAATATGCATCTGGAATACTACGACCCGGAGACGCTGGCCAGGATCATCGAACGCTCTGCCCACCTGCTGGGCGTACCCATCACCGAGGATGCGGCGATGGAGATTGCCGGACGGTCGCGAGGCACGCCCCGTATAGCCAACTCGCTGCTGCGCCGTGTGCGCGACTTCGCTCAGGTGAAGGGAAACGGCGGCATAGACACCAAGATTTCGCGAATCGCCCTGACGGCCCTGAACATAGACAAATATGGCCTGGACGAGATTGACAACAAGATACTGCTGACGATCATCGACAAATTCCGTGGCGGCCCGGTGGGTATCACCACCATCGCCACTGCCATTGGCGAGGATGCCGGCACGGTGGAGGAGGTCTACGAGCCCTTCCTCATCATGGAGGGTTTCATCAAACGTACCCCCCGCGGCCGCATGGTGACCGAGTTGGCCTATCGCCACTTCGGCCGCAGCCCCTTCGCTGGGACAGCCGTGCAGCCCAGCCTCTTTGACGAATAAAATAGAACGGTAGTGTTGCGCCGTCTTTTACATTTTGCTTGGACTGAGGGAACTTTTTCGGAGCAACGATTAGGACTGAGCGCACACCCAGAAGAGAGCATAAACCTGATTATCAACACCTTAACCAATCAAATCGGCACAAAGCCAAGACAAGACTACTGAATAATTTTCCCATCGACGAAGATGGTGTATTCATTTATTTTTCGTAAATTTGCGCCATAATATATAAATATGTGGACTATGCTAGAATCTAAATCATCATTGCGGATTCCGGTTGCCCTGTGCATCCTGCTGCTGACGCTCGCTTGCCAGCAGTCACACAGGTCTGCCGACTACACCGACGAGGAACGCGCCGCGATGGACTCTATCATAGGAAGCATCAGAAACACCGACTCACTTCTGGAACAAAACCGCCAGTTTGCCGAAGACAACCATCTGCTGGGACAGATGGCAACGCTAAAGGCACTGGGCAGAAGGATGCGCGATCAGAGCCACTTCGAGGATGCCATAGAATACCACATGCAGGAACTGCAATTAGCCGTCGAGGCGGAGGACACGCTGGAGATGGCGCAGGCCTACAACTGCATCGGCACCGACTTCAGGCGGGTGGGCCAACTGGAAGAAGCCACACACAACCACTTGCAGGCCTTGTCGCTCATCATGGAAAAGGCCGACCACAGCGGTGCCATCGCCCAGAAATGCCGCGTGATGGCTCTCAACGGAATGGGCAATGTCTACCTGACGCTGCAAGACTGGGAACAGGCCGACAGTTGCCTGCGGCAGGCCTTGCAGGGCGAACGTGCACTGGGCAGCGCGCTTGGGCAGGCCATCAACCTGGCCAATCTGGGCTATATCAAGGAAATGGCTGGACAGCACGACTCGGCATGGGCGTACTATCAAGAGTCGCTGAACATGAACGAGCAGGCCGGCGCCACGCTTGGCATCGCCATCAGCCATCAGCACTTCGGCGAACTCCATGAGAAAGAAGGCCAACTGGAAGAGGCTCTCAAGGAATACGCCATAGCCAGCGACCTGATGTCGCAGAGCAAGGATGAGTGGCACCGATTGGATATCATGCTTGGCATCGCCGGCATCTACATCAGGCAGCACCAGTTCGACCTAGCACAAGAGGAACTGAACGAAGCCAACGAGACGGCCAGGCGCATCGGCTCGAGGGAACACATGGCCCTGGTGCACAGGCTGCTCTACGAACTGTACGAGGAGAAAGGTGACATCAGGCAGGCTTTGCAGCACCACCTGCTGTACGACCAGATGAGAGACAGTGTGGTCAACCTGCAGAAGATGACCAACATCCAGAACATGAACGTCACCATTGCCAGCAAGCGGCAGCAGAACGAACTGACAGCCTTGACCGAAGACCTGCACCACATGAGGTCGCAACGGTTGACCATCATCTACGTCACCGGCTTCATCATCCTGCTGGCCGTCACCTTCCTGATATATCAATGGTACCGTCTGCGCCTGAGGATGGCCAAACAGCGGATGATGCAGCAGACACAGAAGACCCGCGAAGACTTCTTCACCAACATCACCCACGAGTTTCGGACGCCCCTGACGGTCATCCTCGGACTGGGCCACCAGTTGGAAGACCAGGAGGTGGAGGACATGGGGCAGGTGCGCTCATCGGCCAAGATGATCGTCCGCCAGAGCAACTCGCTGCTCGGCCTCATCAACCAACTGCTCGACATCTCCAAGGTGCGCTCTGCAGTAGGCACGCCCCAATGGTTCCACGGCAACATCGTGGCCTATGTGGAGATGGCCATCCAGTATTTCCAGCCCTATGCCGACAGCAAGTGTCAGGAGTTGACCTATACCCACTCGATGACTCGCATCGACATGGACTTCGTGCCCGACTACATGCAGAAGATCATCTCCAACCTGCTGTCTAACTCCATCAAATACACGCCCAAATACGGAAAGGTGAACCTCACGCTGGAACAGACAGCCAACAACAGGGTGAAGATACAGGTGTTTGATACCGGTCGGGGCATCAATGCTGAAGATTTGCCCCATATCTTCGAACCCTTCTTCGAGGGCAGGCAGAATGCCGGTGACATCGGTACCGGCGTCGGCCTCTCTCTGACCAAAATGATCGTCGAGGCACTGAATGGCGACATCAGCGTCGACAGCATCGAGGGTCAGGGCGCCACGTTCACCATCCTTCTGCCGATGAAGCATGCCAACACGACCGAAGTATGGAATGAGAAAACAGAAACACTGGCCCACAATCCCGCCATGACAGACAACGAGGAGGCAGCCGTCATAGACAGCCCCAGCAACAACGACACGCAGCACCTGAACGACTGCAAGATACTGATCGTGGAGGACAACCAGGACATAGCCTACTACATCGGCATGCAACTCTGCAAGGCTCAGTTGTTCTATGCCCGAAACGGGGCTGACGGCCTTCAGAAGGCACGGGAGATTGTGCCCAACCTGATCATCACAGACATTATGATGCCCGGCGAACTCAACGGAATGGAACTCTGCCGACAAATCAAGAAGGACGACCAACTCGGGCGCATACCCATCATCATCATCACGGCCAAGACCACCGAGGAAGACCGCATACAAGGCCTCAAGGCCGGTGCCGACGCCTACCTGGTCAAGCCCTTCAACTCTGAGGAACTGCTGGTCAGGGTGGAGAAACTGCTGGAGAGCCAGCAGAAGATCACAACGATGCTCTCGCAGATAGGCTTCGACACATCGGACAAGAGCACCCGACTGTCGGCTGATGATCAGCGATTCATGAACAAACTGGTCACAGTGGTCTATCGCCTGATGGCCCGCGGCAGCCTCAGCATGGAGGCCGTAGCCGACGAGATGGCCGTCAGCCGTGCCCACCTGAACCGCAAGGTCATGGCCATCACCGGCAGCAACTCGTCGACCTACGTCATGCGGCTGCGTATGCTTCAAGCCAAGCGGCTGCTGAAGGCCGACCTCAACATGCCCATCGGCGATGTGGCTCAAAGATGCGGCTTCGACGACGTGGCCTACTTCAGTCGCATCTTCAAGCAGACATTCGACATAACTCCAACAAGATACAGACAAATAGATTAATTTATTCATTAAAACCTTTGGAACTATGCACATTGGACAAAGAATCAAGGAAGTGATGGCCGAGCGAAAGGTCTCCGTCATCTGGATGGCAAAGCAGATTGAGTGCGAGCGCACCAACGTCTACAACATCTTCGAACGTGAAGACATCAACACAGGACTGCTGCAGAAGTTCTGCCGTGTGTTGAACTACGACTTCTTCAAGGAATTGTCGAAGGACACATTCAGGAGAAAGTAAGCACAAGCACAAAAAAGGGAGCGATTATTTGTTTTGCTCCCTTTTTTTTTGTACTTTTGCCCCATGAAAGAGAAGATAGGTATCTTTGTGGGGAGTTTCAACCCCTTCACCGTCGGCCACGACTCCATCGTGCGCCGGGCATTGCCTCTGTTCGACCGACTGGTCATCGGCGTGGTGGGCGACCACGTGCAGAAACCCGGCATGCGGTCGGCTGAGGAGCGCATGCAGGCCATCGCCCGACTCTACGAAGACGAGCCCCGCATAGAAGTGAGAACCTACTACGGCCTGGCTGTCGAACTGGCCCGCACCGTGGGGGCCCATTATATTATAAAAGGTGTACGGTCGGTGAAAGACTTTGAGTATGAGCGCGAACAGGCCGACGTAAACCGCCAACTCACCAACGGCGAGGTGGAGACCCTGCTGCTCTACAGCGAACCGCAATTATCCTCGATTTCATCGAGCATGGTACGCGAACTGGAACACTTCGGCGTAGACACTTCAGACTATTTACCCAAGAAGAAATGATTACATATAGCACAGAAAACATAAAGATGCCCAACATCAGGCGCAGGGACACCTCAGCCTGGATTCGGCGCGTGGCCGCCACCTACGGGAAGAAGGTGGGCGAAGTGGGCTACCTGTTTTGTGACGACGAGCACATCCTGGAGGTGAATCGTGAATATCTGGGACACGACTACTATACGGATATCATCACCTTCGACTACTGCGAGGACGACGTGCTAAACGGCGACCTGGTCATCTCGCTCGACACGGTGCGCTCGAATGCAGAACTCTTCCACAAGGACTACGATGAAGAACTGCACCGCGTCATCATACACGGCATTCTTCACCTCTGCGGCATCAACGACAAAGGCCCAGGGGAACGCGAACTGATGGAAGCCGCTGAAAACAAGGCCTTGGCCCTACTCTGAGAGTAGTTCCAAGGCTTTTTTGACGGCTTCGCTGTCCTCGTTGATGACAGAGAAGTATTCACTCATATCCCACAGGTCGCGGGCTATGAGGGCTTTCAGTTGCAGACGCAGATAGGGCAGCGTCTGCTGCATCTCGGCCTCATCCTTGGGCTTGATGTTCTGCTTATTGCCCTCGGCCACGATGTCATCTATCAACTTGCGGGGCACCTCAAACTCCTCCTTGAACTCCTTGAAGCCCACAGCCTGGTCACGCGTGTCGTACTTCTTATGCAGTGCCTTGCGGTTCTGGTCCACATAGCGCAGGTTCTGCTGGATGATGACGCTCTTGGCCGATAGTTCGCGATGATACTTGGTGTATTTGGTCGTGTCGAGCGGAATGAAATAGTCGGGCATGATGCCACCGCCACCATAGACCGTGCGGTGCTGCTTCAGCGTCTCAAACTTCAGCGAGTCGGCAAAGTGGATGCTGTCGGCATTGGTCAGTTCGCCGTGGTTCAGGCGGTTCACGATGTCCTGATCGTAACTCTTCTTGTCTCCCTTCTCGTAAGGCTTCTGGATGCAACGGCCGGAAGGCGTATAGTAGTGGGCTATGGTCAGACGGATCATCGAACCGTCGGGCAAGTCGATAGGCCGCTGAACGAGGCCCTTGCCATAGGTGCGGCGTCCCACCACCAGGCCGCGGTCCTGATCCTGGATGGCACCCGTCACAATCTCTGCTGCCGAAGCCGTATATTGGTCCACCAGCACCACCACCTTACCGCTGCGGAAGCCACCATTGCCCGGAGCCCTATACTCACGACGCCCCACCCGTCGGCCCTCGGTATAGACTATCAGGTCGCCTGCATCGAGGAACTCGCCGGCCAGGTCGGCAGCAGCCTGCAGATAACCGCCGCCATTCTCCTGAAGGTCGAGCACCAGATCCTTCATGCCCTGCTGCTTCAGTTTGTCCATGCTCTCCATGAACTCATCGTAGGTCGTAGCACTGAAGTTGCCTATGCGGATATAGCCGATGCCCGGTCGCAGCATATAGGTTGCGTCGATGGAATGGACGGGAATCTTGTCGCGCTTCACCTTGAAGGTCAGCAGATCCTTGATGCCCGGACGCACCACACGCAGGTCGGCTATCGTGCCCTTGGGGCCACGCAGACGGCGCATGATCTCCTCCTTCGTCATCTTCACGCCTGCAATGGCCGTGTCGTTCACCATCACGATGCGGTCGCCAGCCACGATGCCCACCTTTTCCGACGGGCCATTGATGACGGGCTGTATGACCAAGAGCGTGTCGTCCACCATATTAAACTGCACGCCGATACCCTCGAACGAGCCGTTCAGGGGCTCCGTCATCGCCTTGGTTTCCTTGGGCGTGGAGTAACTGGAGTGCGGGTCCAGTTTCTCCAGCATGCCGCGTATGGCATCCTCCACCAGTTTCTGCTCGTCGACTTCCTCCACATAGAGGTTCTTGACGGCCATCTCTGCAATATTCAGTTTGCGCAGCGCGTTCTCGCTGTCAGTCCGCGTTTGCGCCTGCACCGTCAGCCCAAGGGCCAGGGCGGCAATTGTCAGGGTTTGTTTCAGCATATACCTTAATCCTTTATGATGTTTTTATTCGCCTGTTGATAAATCTCACTATTTCTCCTATCCAGAGGACGGCCGACGTGCCGATGATGATGGCGGCCCAGTCGGCTCGCGTCAACGGCGTCACGCCAAACATCTGTCCACCCAGTTGCACGATGATGATCTGTCCCACCAGTATGATGGCAGCAATGAACATGAAACCCCTGCACTCGCTGATGCGGGCAAAGGCCGACCGGCCCGTCATGAAGGCCTTGGCGTTGAACATATTCCAGAACTGCAGCATGACGAAGATGGTGAAGAAGAGACTCAGTTCCTTGGTGTCAAGACCGTCGTAGGCCCCCAGTTGGCAGGTCAGCAGTTGGCCCACCGTCTCTATCTTGGCGTGCTCGAAGACCAGCAGCAGGGCCGTCAGCAAAACGGTGAAAAGACCTCCCACGCCGAAAATGCTCCAGGCCATCTCGCGACTGATGATTGAGTCGCTCACGCGTCGCGGCTTCTCCTTCATCACCTGCGGACTGGGCGGCAGCGAGGCCAGGGCGATAGCCGCAAAAGTGTCCATGATCAGGTTGACCCACAGCATCTGGGTGACGGTCAGCGGCGACTCCTTGCCTACGAAGGCCCCGATGAGCACCACCAGACAGGCCGCCACGTTAATGGTCATCTGGAACAGGATGAACCGCTGGATGTTCTTGTAGAGCGAGCGTCCCCACATCACGGCACGGGCGATGGTGGAGAACGAATTGTCTTGAATGGTCATGTCGCTGGCCTCCTTGGCCACAGCGGTGCCGTCGCCCATCGAGAGGCCCACGTCGGCCGCATTCAGGGCCGGCGCATCGTTGGTGCCGTCGCCCGTAGCGGCCACCACCAGTCCGCGGCTCTTCAGCAGATGCACCAGCCGCTCCTTGTCGTTGGGCCGTGCCCGCGACAGTATCTTGATGTCTTCCACCCGCTCGGCCAGTTGCTCATCGCTCATGGCGGCAAACTCAGTGCCCGTCATGATGTTGCGCTCCATGTCCTTGTCGGTCCACAGCCCTATCTGCCGGCCAATCTCTCGGGCTGTGCCGGGCGTGTCGCCAGTGACGATCTTCACCTGGATGCCGGCGTTGAGACAACTCCTGATAGCAGCCGGCACCTCCTGGCGCACGGGGTCGCTGATGGCGAAGATGCCCGCAAAACGAAGGCCACTGACACTCAGCCGCCCGTCGCTGAAGGGCTTCCCGCTCTCGCCCATCTCCCGATAGGCCAGAGCCAGCGTGCGCATGCCTCGGTCCTGATAGTCCTTCAGCAGGGCATCGTAGGCTTGCCGTGACTCTGCCGTTATGACCGAAAGGTCGAGCAGTACCTCAGGAGCCCCCTTGACGTAGAGCATCCGCCGACCTGTGACAGCCGACTGGACGATGGTAGCCATATACTTATTAATGGTGGAGAAAGGCAGACGGTCGGCAATCGCCACCGATTCGCGGATGGGCAGATAGTTGGTGCCTCGGCCGTAGAGCCACAGCAGCAGAGCCCCCTCGGTGGGGTTGCCGATAGCCTTGGTGCCAGAGGCCTGCATATCGAGGTTGGCCGTCGTGTTCACGGCCAGCATCTCTGCCAGCAGGTCGTCGCTGAGGTCTTGCTCCAGTTTGACCTCGGCCACCTGCATCAGGTTCTGCGTCAGCGTGCCCGTCTTGTCGGTACAGATGACCGAGGCGGCCCCCATCGTCTCGCAGGCGTGCATCGTGCGGGGCAGTGTGTTCTCCTTCATCAACTTGCGCATGCTGAAGGCCAGGCTGAGCGTGACGCTCATCGGCAGGCCCTCAGGCACGGCCACCACAACGAGTGTGACGGCTATCATGATGGTGTGGAGCACGAAGGAGATGAAGTCCAGCCAGACGTCTGTCGTGCTGAAGTCGGTATCATCGCTCACAAAGGCATAGACCACCACACGCCCTACGATGATCAGGGCGGCAATCAGGTAACTGGCCTTCGTGATCCAACCCGCCAGCCGGTTCAGTTTCTCGCTCAGCGGCGTGGGGTCGCCCTCGTCCACCTGTGCCGCCTCAAACACCCGTCCGCTCTCGGTGGCATCGCCCACCTGGAGCACACGGGCCGTGCAGTAGCCCTCAATGAGGGTCGTTCCCTTCATGATGTGGTTCGAGGGATAGGTGGCCTCCTTGTCGAAGGCCGTCTCGTCGGTGGTCTTCTCGGCCTGCAGTTCACCCGTCAGCGACGACTCGTTGACCGTTAGGTTGAGCGATTCCAGCAGTTCGCAGTCGGCAGGCACCTCTTCGCCCGTCTCCAGGATGACGATGTCGCCCACCACGATGTCGCGGCGCGGCACCTGGCTGACGCGGTCGTTGCGGATGACCTTCACCAGCGTGTCGTCGTTCACCTCGTTCAGGCTCTGGAATGTCTTCTCGTTGTTGCGCTCCAGGACGAAGGCCACACCCGTGGCCAGCAGCAGGGCCACAATGATGCCGATAGGCTCGAAGAAGGTGGACACACCTTCGCCGCCCCATTCAAACTCATAGATGGAGATGCCGATAGAAAGGATGAAGACGACAATCAGGATGCGATAGAGCGGGTCGTTGTAGCCGCCAAAGAAGCCCACCAGCGTAATCATGAGCGTTGCCACAAGCAGGATGGCGGGCATCACCCAGACGGCGGCACCCATCGCACCGGCCAGACAGGCCGCTGCCACCAGCGAACCCACAAGCAGCGAGGCCAGCAGGATGGTAATCCAGTGCCTACAGGCTCGCCAGAGACGGTCCCAAAGTGTGTCCCTCTCAGGAGGCGTCAGCACGTTGATGCCATACTTCCTGCGGCTTTCCAGCACCTGGGCATCGGTCAGACCTGTATAGTGATGCGCTGCGGTCATGCCCATCTGCCGTTAGTCGTAGTCCTCCTCTTCCTCTGGGCGGTCTTCCTCGATGACCAGGTTGTCGATGATGAAATTCTGCCGTTCCATCGTGTTCTTGCCCATATAGTACTCCAGCAGTTTCTGCACCTGGTCGGTCTTGTGCAGCGTCACCTGCTCCAAGCGGATGTCAGGTCCGATGAAACCGGCAAATTCTTCAGGCGAGATCTCGCCCAAGCCCTTGAATCGGGTAATCTCGGGATCGGGGCCCAGGTCGCTGATGGCCTTCAGGCGCTCCTCCTCGCTGTAGCAGTAGCGGGTGATGAAGTCGCTCTTGGCCTTGGCGTTCTGACTCTTGGCGTTCTTCTCGTCCTCCTGCGCCAGCACCTCCTTCTTGCGGATCTTGGTGCGACGGTTGCGGACGCGGAAGAGGGGTGTCTGCAGCACGTAGACGTGGCCCTTGCGGATCAGTTCGGGGAAGAACTGCAGGAAGAAGGTGATGATCAGCAGACGGATGTGCATACCGTCCACATCGGCATCGGTGGCCACAATCACCTTGTTATATCTGAGCGTGTCGAGTCCCTCCTCGATGTCGAGGGCGGCTTGCAGCAGATTGAATTCTTCGTTTTCGTAGACCACCTTCTTGGTCAGGCCGAACGTGTTCAGGGGTTTACCCCTCAGAGAGAAGACGGCCTGGGTGTTCACGTCGCGGCTCTTGGTGATGGAGCCGCTGGCCGAATCACCCTCGGTGATGAAGATGCACGACTCCTCCTTGCGGTCGTTCTTCACGTCGCTGAAGTGTATTCGGCAGTCGCGCAACTTGCGGTTGTGCAGGTTGGCCTTCTTGGCACGCTCGCGGGCCAGTTTGGTGACGCCGGCCATCGCCTTGCGCTCCTTCTCGCTCTCCTGAATCTTCTGCTGTATCACCTCGGCCACGTCGGGATTCTTGTGCAGGTAGTTGTCCACCTCCTGCTTGATGAAGTCGCCCACATACTTGTTGATGCTGACCGGCATGGGGTGCTCGGCATCGACAGTAGCCGGCACGGGGGCCATGGTCAGCGAGCCCAGTTTGATCTTCGTCTGACTCTCAAACATGGGTTCCTCCACGTTCAGGGCGATGGCGGCCACGATGCCCGTGCGGATGTCGCCATACTCGAAGTTCTTCTGGAAGAACTCCTTGATGGTCTTGGCGATGTGCTCCTTGAAGGCGCTCTGGTGGGTGCCGCCCTGCGTGGTGTGCTGGCCGTTGACGAACGAGTAGTACTCCTCGCCGTACTGGTTGGCATGGGTGAAGGCTATCTCGATGTCCTCGCCCTGCAGGTGGATGATGGGATAGAGCGCGTCGGCACTCATGCGGTCCTTCAGCAGATCCTCCAGGCCTCGGCGCGAGAGGATGCGGCGACCGTTGTACATGATGGCCAGCCCTATATTAAGATAGGTGTAGTTGCGCAGCATGGTCTCCACGATGTCGTCGTGGAACTGGTAGTTCTGGAAGAGCGTGTCGTCGGGCTCAAAGTAGATGTAGGTGCCGTTCTCGTCCTGGGTGTCCTCGGTCACGTCGCTCACCAGTTTGCCCTGCTCGAAGGCTGCCTTGCGCACCTTGCCGTCGCGATAGGAGTGCACCTCGAAGTGGCTGCTCAGCGCGTTGACGGCTTTCACGCCGACGCCGTTCAGGCCGATGCTCTTCTTAAATGCCTTCGAGTCGTACTTGCCGCCCGTGTTGAGCACGCTGACGGCCTCGATCATCTTGCCCTGCGGGATGCCGCGGCCATAGTCGCGCACGGAGACCCGCAGATTGTCGTCCACATTGATCTCTATGCGGTCGCCGGCCTTCATCTTGAACTCGTCGATAGAGTTGTCGATGACTTCCTTCAGCAGCACGTAGATGCCGTCTTCGGGCAGCGAACCGTCGCCCAGTCGTCCGATGTACATACCGGGGCGCAGGCGGATGTGCTCTGTGCCGGTCAGGGTACGGATGTTGTCGTCGTTATAGTCAGACCCACCCCCCCCCTCCCTGTGAGGGAGGGAGTTGTCAGTTTCTGGATATTGTTCTGTTGGCTTCATGAAGTATTCTTGTAGTTTTTCTATTTACTCCCCTCGCTTACAGAGAGGGGTCGGGGGAGAGTCTTTTCTTATAGCATCTTCTGCGTTTATGCTGTTCGTGGTCGAAGTACATCCACTGGCTCTGCACTTTGCCGTTGGTCTCCATCTCCACGTGGGTCTCGCCCCACTTGAAGCCGTACTTCTGATAGATGGGGATGAGGTCGTAGAAGAGGAGGGCGTTGGCTCCCTTCGGGCGGTACTCGGGCAGCACGCCGATGAGCAGACAGTCCACGATGTCGGTCTTCTTGAACTTCAGGGCCTTCATCAGGTGCCACCAGCCGAAGGGCCACAGGCGGCCGTTGCGGCACTTCTGCAGCGCCTTGGTCAGCGAGGGGATGGTGATGCCCACGCCTATCACGTCGTGGTCGGGCGTATTCCAGTCCTCAATGATGCAGAGCAGTTCCAGGTCGAGGAACTTGAAGTACATCTTCACGTACTCGTCAATCTGCTTCTGCGACATCTCCGAGTAGCCATACAGATGGCCGAAGGTCTTGTTGATCACCTTGAAGACACGCTGCCCGTACTGGCGGGGCCCGAAGACGTCGGCCTTCTTCAGTTTCACCACATGCAGGTTGTAGCGCTGCATGCACAGTTCGGCCACGCGTTTCATCTTCTCCGGCATACCCTTCTCGGGCACAAACACCTTGTATTCCACGTAGTCGTTGTCCTTCTCGTAGCCCGCCATCTGCTCCATGTGGCGCGGATAGTAGTCATAGTTGTAGAGCGTGGCCATCGTGTTCAGTTCCTCGAAGCCCCTGGTCAGCATACCCTCGGGGTCCATATCGGTGAAGCCGAGAGGGCCGATGATCTCCTCCATGCCTTTCTCGCGGCCCCAGTCCTCAACGGCCTTCAGCAGGGCTGCCGAGACCTCGGTGTCGTCGATGAAGTCGATCCACCCGAAGCGCACGGCCTTGCGCTCCCACTGCTCGTTGTAGCGGTGGTTGATGATGCCAGCCACGCGGCCCACCACCTTGCCGTCTCTATAGGCCAGGAAATACTCAGCCTCGCAGAACTCGAAGGCCGAGTTCTTGTCGCGGCTCAAGGTGTGCACCTCGTCACTATACAGATTAGGGGCATCGTACTGGTTTCCCCTGTACAGGTCATAGCGGAACTGGATAAACTTGTCCAGCCCTCGTCTGTCGGTCACTCGTTTGATCTCTATTGACGACATAACTTCCGTTTTTTGGTTATAACAACGTACAAAGGTAAGGCTTTTTCACGATATTACGCAAGAAAAAAACTATTTTTAGCAACTTTTCTTGCCATTTCAAGAAAATTTATTAACTTTGCAGGCAGAATTCGAATTTAAAACAAACTCTAGGGTAAATGAAAAGCAAGAAATTGTTGACCGCAGCCGTTGCGCTGCTGATGGTTGGTGCTGCACAGGCACAAACCAGAGAATGGAAGTCCTACTCCTACGTGGAGGCACAGGGTGGTGTACAACTGACAACCACAGATGCCAAGATGGACAAGTTGATTACCCCGACGGCAGCCCTGTCGTTCGGCCACTACTTCACACCCGTTGTCGGCGCTCGTCTCCATGTCAACGCATGGCAAGCCAAGAGCGGCATCGGAGAGCAGTACTACAAGTGGAACTACTTCACTCCCGACCTCGACCTGATGCTGAACCTCACCAATATGTTCAGCAAGGGCACCAACCACGCCCTCAACCTCATCCTGCTGGGTGGTGTAGGCCTGAACTATGCCTGGGACAACGATGAACTGAAGGCCCTCAATCTGCCCGCCGAGGCTACGCCCCTGGCTTGGGACGACAACCGCCTGAGCCACAACCTGCGTGCTGGCCTCCGTCTGGAGACCAACCAGGCCAAGCCCATCGGCGTGTCATTCGAAGTGAACGCCAACTCGCTGAGCGACCGCTTCAACTCGAAGACCAACGATGCCGACGACTGGCAGTTCACCGCCATGCTGGGCCTCAACGTGCGCTTCGGCTACAAGAAGGCTGAACCTAAGTACATCACCAAGATTGTGACCGTCATCGACACCGTCGAGGTGGACGAGCCCACTACCATCATGGTGAAGGAGAAGCGCCCCGTGGAGAAGATGGAGGAGAAGAAGATGGAAGAGACGATCTTCTTCAACATCCGCGAGAGCGATGCCAATGAGGCCAGCGGCATCGACGACGCCATCAAGAAGGTGGCCGACCTGATGAAGACCAGCGACGACGCCAAGTTCACCGTCACCGGCTATGCCGACAAGGGCACGGGCAATCCCCGCCTGAACAAGGGCTACGCTCAGAAGCGTGCTGCCAGCGTGAC
Organism: Prevotella sp.; assembly: GCA_017483805.1. Lineage (GTDB taxonomy): Bacteria > Bacteroidota > Bacteroidia > Bacteroidales > Bacteroidaceae > Prevotella. The sequence goes on along the minus strand of JAFUUL010000093.1, from coordinate 5,799 downwards.
CGACAAGTTCGTCAAGGAGCACGGCATCGACGCCAGCCGCATCACCACCGATTCGAAGGGTGACACCGTTCAGCCGTTCGCTGAGAACGACAAGAACCGTTGCGTCATCGTCACCGGCGAGGGTACCTTCAAGGTGACCACCTACGAGGAGGTTGAGGTCGAGAAGCAGACCACCAAGAAGGTGAAGAAGGCCGTCAGCCGCGACGTAGAAGTGAAGGAGCAGATCAACTAATCCGCCGCACTTCCTGTAAAGACAACGATGGCGTTCGAGCATCCTCGAGCGCCATCGTTTTTCTTGTCTTCCTGTCTCCGGTTAAGGCAGTTCCTTGATGTTCTGGAAGTTCTTCCAGACCTTGTCCCTGTAGTAGGTGTTCAGTTGGCCCTGCGGCACGTAGACGGTAGCCGTGAAGGCATCGAAGGCATTCTCCACAATGGGCGGATAGCGCTTGGGGGTGACGATCTTCGCCAGACTGGTGCAGCCGCTGAAGGCGCCTTCGCGCAGACGCTCCACACTCTTCGAGAGGCTCACGCTCTGCAGGGCCGAGCAACCGCTGAAGGTGCCTGCCTCAACGAAACGCACGCCCTGCGGTATCTCTACCTCCTTCAGGGCCGTGCAGCCACGGAAAGCCTCTTCGCCAATCTCCTCCATCCGCTCGGGGAACGTCACTTTCTGCAGAGCCGTGCAACCGGCAAAGGCCTGCGGGGCCAGATAGCGCACGTCGTCAGGCATCACCGTGCTCTTGCAGCCGGCCACGAGCATCAGTTTGCCCTTCCAGGTCGAGATGATGCCATGACAGTCCTGGCGTGAGTCGTAATGGGTGTTGGCCGAGTCTACCTGCAGATCCTCCAGCGACGGGCAGTCGGCAAAGGCGCCATACTCGATGGTCACCACCCCGGCAGGCACCACCACCTGCTTCAACTGATCGGCATGAGCGAAGGCTCCTGCAGGTATCTCCTTTACGCTAATGAAATAGCGGAACTCGCTGAAGGATTGAATGTTACTGCCACTGAAGGCAAGTCCGATGCTATCCACGTTTACGGCATCCACGCTGGTCATCTCAGTAGCGTCGGCTTCTATCCAGCCCTGCTGCCGGGCAATGGCGATGAGCGGCTCATTGGTCTGGAGGGTGGCTATCACTTCCTCCTCCACATCAGGCCTCGACGGCTCGTCGGGACTGCCCACGTAGTCGATGGCGAAGAAACACAAAACGAAAATGGCCAGGGCGGCTATTCCGCCCAGGAACCACGTCTTCTTAAAGAACGGTGTCTGTTGTTCTGTAATCATAATACTCTCTGTTTGTTATTTAACCTTTTTACTTTCTACTTTTCTGCCTTTCTACAAAGTATCAGCACATGGCGGCCGTCGGCCAGCGTGGTGGCAAAGATATAGTCGGAGCCGCCGTCGGCCAGTCGGAGCCGCTTGCGGAGTTCCGCCACCGAGAGCGGAAAGTTCCTCACTGTCACGTTGGCCTGCCGAATATCCTTGAGGGTCGCCTTCAGTTCCTGCTTATTCAGTGATGAAATGGCTGAAATCTGGAACTTCCGCCCAGGAAAGTCGGCTATGCGGCGGTCGGCCACAAAGAGATGGCTGTTGCCAGCCACCGGCTCTACGCCGAAGGCAGCCGCCACCTCGCTGAAGCAGCCAGCCTTCATGATGGAGGCATTGGGCTCATAGAGGTATTGGCCCGCGCTGACCCCACCCTGCTGCGGCGTTTGGTCAGCGGCGGCCGTCGAGGGGCTCCACACCAGGTCGTCGTTGACGCAGAAGAGCATGAGGGGGCTGTCGTTGGTGCGCTGCATCACGATGAGCAGTTCCTTGCACTCGTTCTGCACGGAGACAATGTGCACCTCCTTGACGTATCGTTCGCCCAGGTCCTGCACGGCTTTGCGCCAGTCGAGCATGGGCGATAGTTTCAGTATGACGAAGTCCGCCCGGTCGAGCAGTTCGTCGCTGACGTCGAGCACGTTAGGGGTGCAGTCGGCAATGCCATAGGTGCGCCCTCCGTGACCATCGCGGCGGGCCGGATCGAGGAAGATGACCGTGGCGTGGGTCTGAAGACCGTGCAAAAAGTCGATTCCATCGGTGCAAACCGTCTCCGCCTGTCGGCCCATGGCCTGAAGGTTGGCGGAGACCACCGCGAACAAGTCGGCGTTCTGCTCCACATAGATAGCGCGGCTGAACCCTTCGCTCATCAACGTGAAGTCCACCCCAAAGCCTCCCGTCAGGTCGACCAGCGTGCGGGGCTGGGGGCTCGCGGCGGTCAGCCGGCGGCAGACGTCGGCCTTATAGCGGGCCGTCTGCTCGCTGGAGCATTGCTCCATCGAGAGGCCTACGGGATAGAGCACCTCGCCGTTGGCCGCCCACGAAGGCAGTTTGCGGCGCGCCACCTGCCAGCCTGCTATCTGTCGCAAGGCCAGGGGCAGGTCTACCTCGGCATCGCGGCCACCCTGCAGGGCCAGTCGGCGCACGTCGGCTTCGCGGTTATGCTCGATGAAATCACGTGTTTTGGTGTTCATCATTCCTTAGCATCAGTTGGTTCTTCCTCCATCTCTTCGTCCAGCCGGCCCGCCCACAGATACTTCTTGGTCTCGCGGGCCGCCACGCCGCTCAGCAGGAGCAGGGCCACCAGGTTGGGTATGGCCATCAGGGCGTTCATGCAGTCGGCTATGTTCCAGATGATGTCCAGCGTGATGATGCTGCCGAAGAAGAGGGCCACGATGAAGAGGATGCGATAGAAGCGGTTGATGCGGCGGCCCTCAATGTAGTTGACGGCACTCTCGCCGTAGTAACTCCAGCCCAGGATGGTGCTGAAGGCAAAGGTCAGGATGCCGAAGGTGAGCAGCGGCGCCCCCACGTAGGGTATCTTAGAGAAGGCCACCTTGGTCAGCGCGGCACCGTCGGCATAGGTGATGTCGGGATAGGCCAGGATGCTGCTGACCAGCACCAGTCCCGTCAGGGCACAGATGACCACGGTGTCCCAGAAGGTGCCCGTGCTGCTGACCAGTGCCTGGCGCACAGGGTTGCGTGTCTGGGCGGCAGCAGCCACGATGGGTGCGCTGCCCATGCCGCTCTCGTTCGAAAAGAGACCGCGGGCTATGCCGTAGCGGGCGGCCATCATCACCGTTGCCCCCACGAAGCCGCCGCCGGCAGCCGAGGGGTTGAAGGCGCTGTCGACAATCAGCGTAACGGCGGGCCAGACATACGAGCCGTTCATGCAGAGGATGACGAGGCAGCCCAGCACATAGAGAATGGCCATGAAGGGCACCAGCACCGTACAAACCTTGGCAATGACCTTCACGCCACCCAAGATGACGCAGGCCGCCAGCAGGCAGATGAGCAGACCGACGAGCCACGTGGGTATGCCGAAGGTCTCGTTAGCCAGCAGCGCAATGGAGTTGGCCTGCACCGTACAGCCGATGCCAAACGAGGCCAACGCGGTGAAAGCGGCGAAAATCAGCGCCAGCCACTTCATGTGGAGCCCGCGCTCCAGGGCATACATCGGTCCGCCGTACATACGGCCGTTCTCACCCTTCACTCGGTATTTCACGGCCAGCAGGCCCTCGGCATACTTGGTCGACATGCCGAAAATGCCCGTCAGCCAGCACCACAGCACGGCCCCCGGGCCGCCCAGGGCCACAGCCGTGGCCACACCGACGATGTTGCCCGTGCCGATGGTGGCCGCCAGAGCCGTGGCCAACGCGCCAAACTGGCTCACGTCGCCCGCCGCCTCCTTGTCTTTCTGCACCGACAGCCGTATGCCCGTCAGCAACTTGCGCTGCGGTATGCGCAGTCGGAAGGTGAGAAACACGTGCGTGCCCAGCAGCAGCACAATCATCGGCCAGCCCCACAGGAATGAACTGAGAAGGGCAAAGAAATCACTAATCGCCTCCATCGCTGATTTATAATTCGCTCGCTGCAAAGTTACGTGTTTTTCTTCATATCTCCAAACAAATAAGCCCAAAAGATGTTGTTCCACCCCTTGGAAGGAAATGTTCCAGGCCCTGGAATAAAATGTTCCAAGCCTTGGAACAAAGTGTTCCACCCCCTGGAACAAACCATTCCATCGAATGGAACAACTCGTTCCTATATCTGGAACGACTATCCATCGATTTCAGGGCAATCTTCTCAAAAAGCGATGAAAATGACCCGAAATCGGCAATTCTTTTTCCTAAAAATTCGTTAAATCTATCACACCTATCACCACATCTGTCACCACTCAAACTCCGATAAACAAAGGAAAGTGATAGAAGTGACAGATTTTTCGCGAAAAACTTCTTGTAGGAAAAAGGATGTGTCTTCGCTGATGCGGTTCTCAGGGCTCGTCGGCGTCCTCACGGACAATGTCGGGACGGGCGTCGGGCTCATCGGTCAGCACCTGGATGTCGGCGAAGCGGATGTGGCGGGCGTGGCGGACATAGAAGCCCTTGGCGGGCAGGTTGCCCCACATGGTGGCCTCAGGATAGTCTTTTTCCTTCTCGTTGCGCAGGCTGTCGGCAATGGCCGGGAGGTCTGCCTCGCTGACACCGCCCTTGTGGCGGAGGGTGATGCGAGACAGCGATACATCCTCGACGGGATGGCCGGGCAGGCCGGTGATGCTGCAGCCCATGCTGCCGGCACCGTAGACCTGGATGTTGTCGAGATGGACACCCCTGATGCGCCCCACATGGTCGATAGGCACTATCTTGCCCGCATCCAGATCCTCGGCTATGTAGCCCCGGCCGCGGTTGCCCAGACGGATGAAGATGGGCGACTCGGTGCCCTCGGCGGTGATGTCGGAGACGTTGACATTCTCCAGCAGGCCGCCGTCGACAATCTCCAGCGAGATGGCCGACGAGCCGATCCACTGGCCGAAGAATTTCTCGCGCTGGTCGCTGCTGGGCTTCACCACGATGCCGTGGATGTTGATATTGCGGAAGCCGCCATTGGTCTCGGTGCCCAGTTTGATGGCATTGCAGTGGCTGCTGACCACGCAGTCGCTGATGGTGATGTTCTCACAGAGGCGGGGCGAGGTGCTCTTCAGCGTGATGCCGTCGTCGTCGCTGTCGGCCAGCATGCCGCGCACCACCACATCGTGGCAGCCGTCCAGGTCGAGGGCGTCGTTGTTGTAGTTATTCCGATTAAAAACCCTGATTCCATCGATGCGCACCTGGTCGCAGGCCAGGTAGTGCTGCATCCAGCAGCCGGAGTTGCGCAGCGTGATGTCCCGGAGGGTGATGTTGCGGCTCTGGACGAAGCGCAGCAGGTGTGGCCGGGTGATGCCCTCGTCGTTCCACGACAGTTTGCGGAAGGCGCGGCCTCGGCCGTCGATGGTGCCATAGCCGTCGATGACCACATTCTCCACGGAGTCAGCGTAGATGAGTTGGATGGTCTCCACATGGGTGCGCAGCGACACATAGTTGGTCTTCACGCGGCGGTAGTCGCCCAGATTGGTGGAACCGTAGAGCGTAGCCCCCTGCTCGAGGTGCAGGTGCACATGGCTGCGCAGGATGATGGTGCCCGTCTTATAGTTGCCGGCCGGCACCACCACCCTTCCGCCGCCGTCGGCAGAACAGAGGTCGATGCACCGCTGCAGTGCGGCGGTGCACAGGATGGTGGTGTCGCTCTTGGCACCATAGTCCACGATGTTGTAGTCCTTGGCCTGTGCGCTCAGCGACACCAGCAGCCCCAAGGCCAGCGTTGCCCTAAAGAATATCTTACTCATCACTTTTCACTTATCACTCATCACTTTTCACTTATCACTCATCACTTTTCACTTATCACTCATCCCTTCTCACTTATCACTTATCACTCATCACTTT
>JAFUUL010000092.1 GCA_017483805.1 Prevotella sp. | reverse complement strand
GGTGGTCAGCGCACCAGCCTGCAGCGAACCGTGAACGGCACCGGCAGCACCAGCCTCTGACTGCATTTCCTGCACACTTACGGTCTGTCCCCACAGGTTCTTGCGACCGCGGGCAGCCCACTCGTCAACGTGCTCCGCCATTGGCGAAGACGGGGTGATGGGGTAGATTGCTGCTACCTCCGAGAACATGTAGCTCACGTGAGCCGCAGCCTCGTTACCATCACAGGTGATAAATTTCTTTTCTTTAGCCATTTGTTTAGATAGATAAATGTATTAAATAAATGATTTGTTTAATAAAGGAATCCCAGCAGCCATAGCGGGATTTGGTTGTCTTTTCCTATTTCCGTGTTGTATCGCGCGTAGATGGTGTCTGGCGCGTACCTTATTTTACTATGTGCATCAGCATCGCAGATGCGGAACTTCAGTTTGCCGTCTACCGTGTAGAAGTTGTCGCGCCCCGTCTGGTTCACCTTGTGATCCTTCCACAGCGAGTTGACGAAGAATGTCTCCATGGCCGTCTGCTTCTCCACGTGTATGGGGTAGATGGCATAGAGCAGATTCGAATTGTGCAGCATCACCTTCGTGGGTTTCTTGGGGAACGCCTCTCCTACGGGGTAGATCATGTTGAGCAGCCGGGCGTCGGCCAGGTACTTGATATAGTTCATCACCGTGGCACGGCTGGTCTCGATGTCGTTGGCCAGTTTCGACACGTTAGGCGACTGGGCCCCTTGCTCGGCCAGTTGGTAGAAGAGTTTCTTGATCTTCGTGAGATACTTCAGTTCTATCTGCTTGATGAGCAGGATGTCCACCTCGGTCATCATGTTCATCGTCTTCAGCAGGTTCTCGCTGTAGTTGCGGTGCTCCTGGAAGAAGGGATAGAAGCCGTGATGGATGTAGTCCTGGAAGTAGCGGCGGGGCGACACCTTGGGCAGTATCTGCTTGACGATGTGCTCGTGGTCGCTCAGTATTTCATCCAGCGTGTACGGGCGGAACTCGTTTCCAGTAAGCAGGTTGAGGAACTCGCGGAAGGAGAATCCGCGCAGGTTGTACGACTTCACGATGCCGTTCAACTCGGGGTTCTCGTCCTTCAGTCGCATCACGCTCGAGCCCGTGAAGACAATCTTCAGTCCCGGGTAGAGGTCGTAGCATTTGCGCAGTTCTTTACTCCAATTGTCCTGCTTGAACACCTGGTCAATCAGTAGCACGCGCCCGCCATGATAGTAGAAGTCGCCCGCAAAGTCGGCAATGCCGCGCCCTTGGAAGTAGAAGTTGTTCATGTTGATGTACAGACACTGGCGGTCGTTGATGTCGAACTTCTCCTTGGCGTATTGCAGCAGGAATGTGGTTTTTCCGATACCACGTGTGCCCTTGATGCCAATCATGCGGTCGTTCCAGTCAATCTCATCCATCAGGGTGCGACGAACAGGCGCATTGACATGCTCCACCAAGTAGCGATGTGTACGAAAAAAGGCTTCCATTCCTTGTGATTTGTTTTAAAACAGGTGCAAAGTTAGTAATAATTTCCCAAATTGCAAAGCCGAGTTTGCAAAATCTTGCTAAAAAGGCTTATTTTTCTGCTATCTAAATAAGACGCAATGGCGCGCCGACACGGCGAACCATTGCGTCTGAGGGGTGCCTATGAGCACAAAATAGTGAGTCCGGCCATAACGATCGACACCATCGACATCAGTTTGATGAGGATGTTGAGCGAGGGACCGCTGGTATCCTTGAACGGATCGCCGACGGTATCGCCCACGATGGTGGCCTTGTGGGCAAACGAGCCCTTACCGCCGAAATGGCCCTCTTCGACCATCTTCTTGGCGTTGTCCCACGCACCGCCGGCATTGGCCATGAAGACGGCCAGCGTGAATCCGGCCGACAGGCCGCCCACCAGCAGTCCCAGCACGCCGGCGACACCCAGGATGATGCCCACGACGATGGGGATGGCGATGGCCAGCAGCGAGGGCACGATCATCTCGTGCTGGGCAGCACGGGTGGAGATTTCTACGCACGAGCCGTAGTCAGGCGTGCCTGTACCCTCCAGTATGCCTTTTATCTCGCGGAACTGGCGGCGCACCTCTTCCACCATCTTCTGGGCGGCGCGACCCACGGCCTCCATCGTCAGTCCGCAGAACAGGAAGGCGGCCATCGCTCCGATGAAGGCACCCACCAGCACGCGTGGGTTCATCAGGTTCACCTGGAAGGCATTCATGAAGTCGGGGATGGTGGCCTGCAGGGCGTCCACCTTCTCGCCGGCCAGGTTTGTTATGAAGTCACCCGAGCGGTGCATGGCGATTTTCACCTCTTCTATATAGGATGCCAGCAGGGCCAGAGCCGTGAGGGCAGCCGATCCGATGGCGAAGCCCTTGCCCGTGGCAGCCGTCGTGTTGCCCAGTGCGTCGAGTGCATCGGTGCGGTGGCGCACTTCCTCGCCCAGTTCGCTCATCTCGGCGTTGCCGCCGGCATTGTCGGCTATTGGACCGTAGGCGTCGGTAGCCAGCGTGATGCCCAGCGTAGAGAGCATACCCACGGCCGCAATGCCGATGCCGTAGAGGCCCAGCGACATATTCGCTGAGTCCATCATGCCGTCTATGTCGAACCTGATGGCGCAGAGGTAACTCAGCATGATGGCCACGCCGATGGTGACCACGGGGATGCAGGTCGACATCATGCCCGTGCCGATGCCCTTGATGATGACGGTGGCAGAACCCGTGAGGCCGGCCTCCGAGATCTTCTGCGTGGGCTTGTAGGAGTGAGACGTGTAGTATTCGGTAGCCTGTCCGATGATGACGCCTGCGGCCAGGCCGGTGATGACCGAGAACGACAGGCCCAGCCAGTTGTCGATCTGCAGCAGATAGAGTATGCCGAAGGTGGCTGCGGCGATGAGCAGGGCCGAGACGTTGGTGCCCAGCGACAGCGAGTGCAGCAGGTCGCGCATGGTGGCCCCCTCCTTGGTGCGCACCAGATAGATGCCCAGGATGCTGAGGAACACGCCCACGGCGGCAATCAGCATCGGGGCGATGACGGCCTTCAACTGCATGCCTTCGGCCTGCGAACTGGCAAAGGCCACGGCTCCCAGTGCAGCCGTCGACAGGATGCTGCCGCAATAACTCTCGTAGAGGTCGGCCCCCATGCCGGCCACGTCGCCCACGTTGTCGCCCACGTTGTCGGCAATGGTGGCGGGGTTGCGCGGATCGTCCTCAGGGATGTCGGCCTCCACCTTTCCCACGATGTCGGCACCCACGTCGGCTGCCTTCGTGTAGATGCCGCCGCCCACACGGGCAAAGAGTGCCTGCGTCGAGGCACCCATGCCGAAGGTCAGCATGGTGGTGGTGATAGAGATGAGGCCGCTCTCGTCGAACTTGTTGAGGATGAGGAACCACAGGGCGATGTCGAGCAGGCCCAGGCCGACGACCGTCAGGCCCATCACGGCACCCGAGCGGAAGGCGATCTTCAGTCCGCCGTCCAGGCTCTTGCGGGCGGCATTGGCGGTGCGGGCCGAGGCATAGGTGGCCGTCTTCATGCCGAAGAAGCCTGCCAGACCAGAGAACAGGCCGCCTGTCAGGAAGGCAAAGGGCACCCAGGGGTTCTGCATCTGGAAGCCGTAGGCCATGATGGCAAAGATGACTGCCAGCACCACAAACACGATGCCCACGACCTTGTACTGCTGCCAGAGGTAGGCCATGGCGCCGCGGCGCACGTGGCCGGCGATCTCTCTCATTCGCGGCGTGCCTTCGTCGGCTTTCATCATCGAGCGGAAGAAGCAGAACGCCATGCCCAGTGCCACCACCGATGCGATGGGCACGAGCCAGAATGCGGTAGGAATATTGTTCATAAGTCTTTTATTTGGTTGTTAATTTGACGAATCTCCAGTTTATGCTGCAAATTTAGTCAAAATAAATCAATTTGCCAACTTTTTGTGCCGTTTTTCATAAATAATGTGTACCTTTGCAACAAATATTGCGATGAATGGCAAAGAGACACTCCTGAAAAAATGACGCTACGCATCTTCAACCCCGAACACGACATTGCCCTGGCCGCCAACCTGTCGAACTTCACGGCTCCGCATGCTGGCCGCCAACTGCGGCATGACCTTGGCTTCCTGGCCGCTCTCTGGGCGCAGGATGGCGACCTTGTGCTGACCGACGACGTGGAACTGGCCGAACGCTCGTTCCTGCGACTGGCCCATTCGGCCCAGAAGCACCTGGGGGTGAGTTTGCTTCGTCCAAACCTGGAGTTTGCTCCGTCCAAACCCGGAGTTTGCTCCGTCCAAACTCAGGGTGTGGACCCTTGGGGCTGGGACAAGGCTCTCAAGGCCCGTCTGCGCAGGGTGGGGGTGAGCGACAGCGTGATGCCCTCTGACGAGCAGGTCGACGCCATCCGGCAGTTGTCTCACCGGCGCACGTCGGCCCGTCTGCTGCCCTTCCTGCGGCGCGAGGGTACGGTCGGCGAGGCCTTCGAATGCACCACGGTCGACGAGGTGGAGCATCTGCTGAAGCAGCACCCCCATCTGGTGCTCAAGGCCCCCTGGTCGTCCAGCGGCCGAGGCCTGCGCTTCGTCCACGAGACGGTGGAGGGCAATCCCCACGTGCAGGGTTGGCTCCGCAATCTGCTCGACGCGCAAGGGTCGGTGATGGCAGAGCCATATTATAATAAGGTGAAGGACTTCGGCATGGAGTTCGGGGTTCTGGCCGACGGCTCCGTACGCTATCTGGGCCTGTCGCTCTTCCATACGGCCAACGGTGCCTATACGGGCAACATCCTGGCCACTGAGACCGCCAAGCGTGACATGATAAGGCGCTATGTACCAGGTGGTTTGCTGGAGGAGGTTCAAACTGAGGTTTGCTGCCAACTCGCCTCCGTATTCAAGGGCCTCTACGCTGGCCCCTTCGGCATCGACATGATGATTGTCAGGAGCGGAGATGCGGCCCGCGAGGACTTCCTGCTCCATCCCTGCGTGGAGATCAACCTGCGCCGCACGATGGGCCATGTGGCCCTTGCGCTGACGCCGCTCGACGACGAAGTGAAGCGCGTGATGCGCATTGAATATGCCGACAACAACTACAAACTAAAAATACAACGACTATGAAGAAACTATTTGCTCTGACAATGGCACTCGCCTGCCAACTGGCAGTCGTACAGGCCCAGTACCGGTCTCAGGTCTGGTCGCCCGACAACGGCGACGGCACCTACACCAATCCCGTGATCAATGCCGACTATAGCGACCCCGACGTCTGCGTGGGGCCCAGCGGCGAGGACTACTACCTGACAGCCTCGTCGTTCCAGTGCATCCCCGGCCTGCCCATCCTCCACTCGAAGGATCTGGTGAACTGGGAGATTATCAACTACGCCCTCAAGGAACTGGAGCCTCGCGAGGAGTTTGACCGCCCGTCGCACGGCAACGGCGTCTGGGCGCCCAGCATCCGCTACCACGCTGGCGAGTACTACATCTACTGGGGCGACCCTGACTACGGCGTGATGATGGTCAAGACGAAGGATCCGGCCGGCGAGTGGGAGAAGCCCGTCTGCGTGATTCCCGGCAAGGGCTACATAGACACCACGCCCCTCTGGGACGAGGACGGACGCTGCTATCTGGTGAACGGATGGGCCAACTCGCGTGCCAAGTTCGCCTCGGTGCTCACCGTCCGCGAACTCTCGGCCGACGGCACCCGCGCCATCGGGCAGCCTGTGATCGTCTTCGACGGCAACGGCACGGAGAACCGCACCTGCGAGGGCCCGAAGTTCTACAAGCGCGACGGCTGGTACTGGATCATGTGTCCGGCCGGCGGCGTGCCCACCGGTTTCCAACTGGCCATGCGCTCCAAGTCGCCCTACGGCCCCTACGAACACAAGATTGTGCTGGCACAGGGCAAGTCGCCCGTCAACGGCCCTCACCAGGGTGCGTGGGTGCATAATAAGTATGGTGAGGACTGGTTCCTGCACTTCCAGGACAAGGAGGCCTACGGCCGCGTGGTCCATCTGCAGCCCGTCGACTGGTCTACCGGCTGGCCCATCATGGGCAAGAAGGGCGAGCCCGTGCTGACCTACAAGAAGCCGCAGAGCAGCAGCACCACCATCGTCAACCCCGTGGAGAGCGACGAGTTCAACGCCCCTGTGATGGGTAAGCAGTGGCAGTGGCACGCCAACTACGACGAGAAGTTCGGCGTACCCACAGCCTTCGGCACCTTCCGCATCTACACCTACAAGTTGTCGGAGGGCTGGAAAAACTTCTGGGAAGTGCCCAACCTGCTGCTGCAGAAGACCCCTGCCGACCGCTTCATGGTGACCACCAAGATACGCTTCACCTCGAAGGCCGAGGGCCAGATGGGCGGACTCATCATGATGGGCCTCGACTACTCGGCACTGGTGGTGCGTCGCGTGGGTCAGGAGTTCCAGTTGGTGCAGATGACCTGCCATGCTGCCGACAAGGGCAAGCCCCAGACGGAGCAGGTGCTGGCCACGCTCAAGCCTACGGCAGCGGACAAGATAGACTATAAGCCCGGCATCCATGAGGACATCTACCTGCGCCTCAGCGTCGACAACTCGAAGATGCACTTCGCCTACAGCCTGAACGGCAAGAAGTTTGAGCCCTGCGGCACAGAGTTCCAGATGAAGGAGGGCAAGTGGATTGGCGCCAAGTTCGGCTACGTGGCCGTAGAGACCGACCCGAAGGTGGATCGCGGCTGGGTGGAGGCCGACTGGATTCGCGTCACTTCCGTTTCAGAATAAGCGTCTTGGGGAGTTTCTGCCACTTGCCGCCTTCGGGCATCTTGATGGCAGAACCCTTCCCTTGTTGCAGGATATAGATGCTGTCGTTCTCGCGTGTGAGCACAGCATCCAGATCCTCGCTGCCGTAGTCGTTCACCATCACGAGGTGGGCCTTGTCGCCTTTCACCTCGGCCGAGATGACGGGCCAGCAGAAGGTGTAGCGCTCCTTGCCCAGATAGCCGGCCACGGGGCCCAGTATGTCCTGCCCGGGTATGATGATGTCCTGCTGGTGCAGGCTGATGCGCATGAATACCCGGTACTCATTATTATAAAGGTACGCGCGAAAGGCCGTCGAGTCTGTCTGGGCCATGAGGGCCGTAGCCGTCAGCAGGGCTATGATGGTGAGTGTGTAGCGTTTCATCTGTCTGATTTTGAGGGCAAAGATACCAAATCTAAATCAATAAATCGTCGAAAAAGGAAAAAAGATAGGGTAAACATGGTGGTTTTTAGAAATATTTAAGTAACTTTGCAGCCGTTTATAAACAAGTACTAATGAGTAGAAAGCAAATAACTCCGGATTATATCTTTGAGTTAAGTTGGGAAGTATGTAATAAAGTAGGCGGTATCTACACCGTTCTTTCAACGCGGGCAAAGACACTTCAGGAGAATTTTCAGGATAGGATCATATTCATCGGTCCTGATTTTTGGAAAGAGAGTGAGAGTCCTTACTTCCGTGAGGAGAAGTCGCTGTTTGCCGAGTGGCAATGGCTGGCTCACGAGCAAGGCATCGACGTGAGGGTAGGGCGCTGGACCATTCCTGGCGAGCCCATCGCCGTGCTGGTGGACTTCAAGCCCTTCTTCGAGAAGAAAAACGACATCTACGGCTGGTTGTGGGAGAACTACCAGGTGGACTCGCTCCACGCCTATGGTGACTACGACGAGGCTTCGATGTTCTCTTATGCAGCCGGTCTCGTGGTTGAGAGTTTCTACAACCACTTCATCGACCGCACCAAGCGCGTCATCTATCATGCCAACGAGTGGATGTGCGGTCTGGGCGCACTATACATCAACAAGAAGTTGCCCCAGATAGGCACCATCTTCACCACCCATGCCACCAGCATCGGGCGCTCCATTGCCGGCAACCAGAAACCCCTCTACGACTATCTCTTCGCCTACAACGGCGACCAGATGGCCTGGGAACTCAATATGCAGTCGAAGCACTCCATCGAGAAGCAGACGGCCCACAACGTGGACTGCTTTACGACCGTGAGCGACATCACCGCCAACGAGTGCAAGGAGTTGCTCGACAAGCAGGTCGACGTGGTGCTGCCCAACGGCTTCGACAATAGTTTTGTGCCCAAGGCTGCCGCGTTCACCAAGAAGCGCAAGCAGGCCCGCCAGAAGATGCTTCAGGTGGCCAACGCCCTGCTGGGCGAGGATCTGGGCGACGACACCATCATCGTGTCCACGTCGGGCCGCTACGAGTTCCGCAACAAGGGCATCGACGTCTTCGTCGAGGCCATGAACCGTCTGCTGCGCGACCGCCAGTTGAAGAAGAAGGTGCTCGCCTTCATCGTCGTGCCCGGCTGGGTGGGCGAGCCGCGCAAGGACCTGCAGGAAAGGCTGCAGAGCGGACTGCCCTACGACACGCCGCTGGAGGTGCCCCAGGTGACACACTGGCTGCACAACATGGGCCACGACAACGTGCTCAACATGATGAAGTTCTACGACATGCACAATCGCCACGAGGACAACGTGAAGGTCATCTTCCTGCCCTGCTACCTCGACGGCAAGGACGGCATCATGGACCTGACCTACTACGATGTGGTGCTGGGCAACGACCTGTGCATCTATCCCTCCTACTACGAGCCTTGGGGCTACACCCCGCTGGAGGCCGTGGCTTTCCGCGTGCCCTGCATCACCACCGACCTGGCTGGCTTCGGCCTTTGGGCCAACAAGGAGTTCGGTCATCCCGGCGAACTGGCCGACGGCGTGAAGGTCATCCATCGCACCGACTACAACTACTCCGAGGTGGCCGACTACATCAAGGACACCGTCTCCGACTTCTCTGCCTTGACCAAGACTCAGGTGGAGGCTTGCCGCAAGCAGGCCGAGGCCCTGTCGAAGAAGGCCCTCTGGAAAGAGTTCATCCGCTTCTACTACGAGGCCTACGACATAGCCCTCGCCAAGGCAGAGGCCCGCATGAAGGCCCAGCAGGCCGGGAAAAAGGAAACCAAGCAACAATAAAAAGAAATCATTGTTATAAATATCGACAAATATGAAAATCAAAGCTGACTATGTGAATGCTCCTCAGTGGAAGGAGTTGACCGTCAAATCGCGTCTTCCTGAGGAACTGAAGTGCCTCGACGAGATTGCACACAACCTCTGGTGGGTATGGAACTACGAGGCTCGCGACCTGTTCCGCGATCTGGATCCCGAACTTTATCACGACGTGAAGCACAACCCCGTGATGCTGCTTGAGCGCCTGACCTTCGCTCGTAAGGAGGCCATTGTCAAGGACAAGGCCCTCATGAAGCGTATCAAGGCTGTCTACGACCTGTTCCGCGCATACGTTGACGTGAAGCCCGATGCCAAGCGTCCCTCCGTGGCCTACTTCTCTATGGAGTACGGCATGCACTCGGCCCTGAAGATCTACTCCGGCGGTCTGGGCATGCTGGCTGGCGACTACCTGAAGGAGGCTTCCGACTCCAATGTCGACATGTGTGCCGTCGGCTTCCTCTATCGTTTCGGCTACTTCACACAGTCGCTCTCGATGGATGGCCAGCAGATTGCCAACTACGAGGCACAGAACTTCACCTCGCTGCCCATCGAGCGCCAACTCGACGAGAACGGACAGCCCCTGGTGGTCGAGGTGCCCTATATGAACTACACCGTTCACGCCTACATCTGGCGCGTCAACGTGGGTCGCATCAAACTCTACCTGCTCGACACCGACAACGAGATGAACTCTGAGTACGACCGTCCCATCACCCACTCACTCTATGGTGGCGACTGGGAGAACCGTCTGAAGCAGGAGATCCTGCTCGGCATCGGCGGTGCTCTGACGCTGAAGAAGTTGGGCATCAAGAAGGATATCTACCACTGCAACGAGGGCCACGCCGCACTCGTCAACCTGCAGCGTCTGTGCGACTACATCGAGGAGGGCCTCACCTTCAACCAGGCCATGGAACTCGTGCGTGCCAGCGGTCTCTATACCGTCCACACGCCCGTGCCTGCAGGCCACGACTACTTCGACGAGGGCCTCTTCGGCAAGTACATGGGCGGCTATCCTCAGAAACTCGGCATCTCTTGGGATGAGTTCATCGGCATGGGCCGCACCAACCCCGAGGACCACAACGAGAAGTTCTGCATGTCGACCTTCGCCTGCAACACCTGTCAGGAGGTCAACGGCGTGTCTAAACTCCACGGCTGGGTCAGCCAGAAGATGTTCTCTGGCATCTGGAACGGCTACTATCCCGAGGAGAACCACGTGGGCTACGTCACCAACGGCGTCCACTTCCCCACATGGGCCGCTACCGAGTGGCGCAAGGTCTATGCCAAATACTTCGACGACAACTTCATGTTCGACCAGTCGAACCAGAAGATCTGGGAGGCCATCTACAACGTGCCCGACGAGGAGGTTTGGGCCACCCGCATGGCTCTGAAGCAGAAACTCTTCGACTACATCAAGGAGCAGTTCCGCGAGACGTGGCTGCGCAACCAGGGCGATCCCTCACGCGTGCTCAGCCTGCTGGAGCGCATGAACCCCAACGCACTGGTCATCGGCTTCTGCCGTCGCTTCGCCACCTACAAGCGTGCACACCTGCTGTTCACCGACGAGGCTCGTCTGGCCAAGATCGTCAACGACCCCGAGCATCCCGTCATGTTCCTCTTCGCCGGTAAGGCTCACCCCGCCGACGGCGCCGGCCAGGGTCTCATCAAGCGCATCTACGAGATTTCGCAGCGTCCTGAGTTCCTCGGCAAGATCATCTTCCTCGAGGACTACGACTTCCTGCTGGCTCGTCGCCTCGTCTCGGGTGTCGACATCTGGATGAACACCCCGACCCGTCCTCTCGAGGCTTCCGGCACATCTGGCGAGAAGGCCGAGATGAACGGCGTGGTCAACCTCAGCGTCAAGGACGGCTGGTGGCTGGAGGGCTATCGCGAGGGTGCCGGCTGGGCACTCACCGAGAAGCGCACCTACCAGAACCAGGGCTATCAGGACCAACTCGATGCCGCCACCATCTACTCGCTGCTCGAAAACGAGATCATTCCTCTCTACTATAAGAAGAACAAGAAGGGTCTTAGCGAGGGCTGGGTCAAGGTCATCAAGAACTCCATCGCCCAGATTGCTCCTCACTACACCATGAAGCGCCAACTCGACGACTACTACTCGAAGTTCTACGAGAAGGAAGCCAAGCGCTTCAAGGAGATCTCCAAGGACAACAACCGCCTGGCCAAGGACATCGCCCAGTGGAAGGAGGCCGTGGCCGAGCGTTGGGACAGCATCCATGTCGTCTCCACCGAGTGGGACATTCCCGCATCGGGCCTCGAGACCGGCACCAAGTACACCCTCCGCTACGTCATCAACGAGCAGGGTCTTGACGATGCCGTCGGTCTGGAGAAGGTCAACATCTACACCGACAAGAACGGCGAGGAGCGCATCTACAGCATCGAGCCCCTCAAGATGGTGGGCAAGGATGGCAACAACTACACCTTCGAGGCCACGCTGGCTCCCCAGCAGGCTGGTGAGTACAAGAGCGCCGTGCGTATGTACCCGAAGAACAAGAACCTGCCTCACCGTCAGGACTTCTGCTACGTGAAGTGGTTCGAACTGCCTCAGAACAACTAATCACCCGCATTTGTTCTGACAGCACGATATGGCCGGACGGGAAAAATCTCCCGTCTGGCCTTTTTCTTTCACTTCGAGCATAAAAAGTTGCGTAAAAGTTTGGCCGTTTCGCAAAAAGTTTGTACCTTTGCACCCGCAAAACCGAAAAGGATGCACCCGTAGCTCAGTTGGTAGAGCACCTGACTCTTAATCAGGGTGTCCAGGGTTCGAACCCCTGCGGGTGTACCAAAGGAACCGCCGATATGGCTCAGTTGGTAGAGCAACGCATTCGTAATGCGTGGGTCCCCGGTT
>JAFUUL010000091.1 GCA_017483805.1 Prevotella sp. | reverse complement strand
CTGATTACCTTTCAACATTGCTTTAGTATTTATTTGGTGAGTTAATAATCTATGGTCAGTCTCTATGAGATTTCGACTGCAAAGATAATCAGAATTTGGTTAATATCCGTTACCCCCCCTTAAAGTATGTTAATGGCGTGCGTTTTCTTTTGTTTGCCCCTGAAAACAATATGTCCACAATCCGCGCGAAGTGCGAACTGTGGGCATATATGTTTTGTGTCTGTCGGCTTTTACTTGCCGTCGTAGGCCCATTTCAGGAAGTTGGCTCCGTGGACGAAGCCTGCTCCGAAGGCCGTCATGATGATGTTGTCGCCTTTCTTCAACTGGGGCTCATACTCCCAGAGTGCCAGGGGAATGGTGGCTGCCGAGGTGTTGCCGTAGCGCTCGATGTTGACCATCACCTTGTCCATGGGCATCTCCAGCCGCTTGGCCACAGCCTCGATGATGCGCATGTTGGCCTGGTGGGGCACCACCCACTGGATGTTGTCCTTGTTCAGGCCGTTGCGCTCGGCTATCAGGGCGCAGTCGTCGCTCATGTTGGTCACTGCATAGCGGAACACGGTGCGACCCTCCTGATAGGTGTAGTGCATACGGTGGTCGATGGTGAAGTAACTGGGAGGGCTGACGGAGCCGCCGGCCTTCATGTGGAGGAAGGGCAGGCCCTGGCCGTCGGTGCGCAGATAGGAGTCCATCAGTCCGACGTTCTCCTCCTCTGTGCCTTCGAGCAGCACTGCTGCTGCGCCGTCGCCGAAGAGCGGACAGGTCTGGCGGTCCTTGTAGTCGGTGACCGACGACATCTTGTCGGCACCGATGACGATGATCTTCTTGTATCGGCCGCTCTGGATCATCGACGAGGCCACATCGAGGCTGTAGAGGAATCCGCAGCAGGCAGCCCAGAAGTCGAATGCCATGGCATTCTTCAGTCCCAGTTTGCCTATGACGATGCTGGCCGTCGAGGGGAAATGGTAGTCGGCCGTCGAGGTCGACACGATGAGGGCGTCGATAGAGTCGGGATCGGCTCCCGTCTTCTTCAGCAGTTGCTTGGCAGCCTTGCGCGCCATATAGGACGTGCCGAGACCCTCTTCGGTGAGGATTCGGCGCTCCTTGATGCCGACACGCGTCATAATCCACTCATCGTTGGTGTCGACCATGCGCGAAAGTTCCTCGTTGGTGAGGACATATTCGGGCACGTAGCCCCCGACGCCGGTGATGATCGCGTTAATCTTACCCATTATTCAGCAACCTCTTCGTCCTTCTTGATAGCAACCTTGCCGCGATAGTAGCCGCAGGTGGGGCATACGGTGTGATACACGTAGTAAGCGCCACAGTTGGGGCAAACAGCGAGTGTAGGTGCTACAGCCTTGTCGTGGGTACGACGCTTGGCGGTACGGGTGTTCGATTGTCTTCTTTTAGGATGTGCCATAATTCTTTTTCTTTATTAATTTTCAATTTTCAATCTTCAATTTTCAATCCCTTCAGTGCTTCCCATCGGGGGTCGACGGCTTCCTCGGCGTCCGCATCACTGCTTCGGGCAGCCGAATGCTCACTGAGCACTCGCATCATAGCATCGTTACAATCGCCAGGTTGATGAACGTGCTGGATGGGTACCGCCAGGACTATCGACTCGTAGATGAACCATGCCGTCTGCAGAGTGCCTTCGCTCTCGTCGACGGTGATGATGTCATCCTCCTCTTGGTATTCGGCCCCCAGTTTCACCACCAGACGCAGGTCGGCCTCTATGGGCTGGTCCATCATGTCCAGACAGCGGTCGCAGGGGACCTGAACTGTGCCCTCAGTGTGCAGTAGCAGTTCAAAAAAGCCGACGGCCTTGCGTATAGACCCCGACACGTGCAACGAGCCACTCTGCACCTGAGCGTCTTCGAGCGAGCGGAAGAACTGATCGTCCAACTCCCACTGCAAGGGCGTGACGTCCTCGGTAAGTGCCTTTAAATCAATCTTGTATCGCTCCAGACTACACATACACACTATTTTAGCGGCTGCAAAGTTACAAACTTTTTTCTAATTAGAGCCAACTTTTTCTCACTTTTTTTTGTTTTTGCACAACCGCGCCTTTAGTGTGCAATGGTTGTCAGAGGGCAAACTCGAGCATCACGAAGGAGTAGGGGGCCACGTCGAGCGTCATCTTCTTGGCGGCCTTGATGGTCTCCTTCTGAGGGGCGATGGGCTGCCGCTCGTAGTTGTTCTCGTCGTCGGGCTGACCTGTCAGGACGGTCTTGGTGGCTGTCTTCTTCATCGAGCGGAAGCGCGACAGGTCGAGGTCGGCCTTCTTGGCTTCGGCACCGGCGTTGCAGAGTTTCACGTAGAGCGTGCGGCTGTTCACGTTGAGCACCACGCTCTGGCCGTAGAGGCTCTTCTCCACGGGCTGGCAGACGCCGGCCTCGTCGCCCTGGAAGGTCACGCAGTCGCCGTAGTAGTACTGGCCGCTGGACTGTCCGAACATCTGCTGCACATAGTAACTGCAGGTCAGATAGGGGCGCTCGTTGTCGAAGTAGATCAGGTCGGGGTTCCAGTTGGTGGCGTCCTTCTTGGCGAAGAGCGGGGCGTAGGAGGTCATCGCGACCACGTCGCCGTTGCGCTCCACGTGGAGCAGGTAGAGGCCTTCGGCTAGGGCGTCGATAAGTTTCTTGTCCTTGGCGGCATACTCACCCAGGTAGACCTTCGTCTGGCGGTCGCGCGGATACTTGTCGTACTGGCGGCTCTCGAGGAAGTACTTGTTGGGCTCGTAGTAGTGCTCGTCGATGATGGGCATCTGCAACTCCTCGGCCAGGCGCCAGCCGTTGTCGAAGTCGGGGTTGCCGGGGTGAGAGCCGGGGCCGGCGGTGCCCACGATGACAATTTCGGGGTGGGCCTTCGTCACCTTATTATATATATAGCGGAAGCGCTCGGCAAATTCGGGCGAGATCTTCTCCTCGTTGCCCAGACCCAGATACTTCAGGCCGAAGGGGGCGGGGTGGCCCTGGTCGGCGCGCATCTTGGCCCACTTAGAGGTGGCGGGGTCGCCGTTGGCCCACTCGATGAGGTCCAGTGCGTCCTGCACCCACTCGTCCATCTGGTCCATGGGCACCACGTCCTGTGCCTGCGTGGGCCACATGCCCCAGCCGCCATTGGTGCCCTGGCACGACACGCCGCAGGGCAGGATGGGCAGCGGCTGCATGCCCAGATCCTCGCAGAACTGGAAGTACTCGTAGTAGCCCAGGGCCATCGACTGGTGGTAGCCCCAGGTGTTCTTCAGCGAAGCACGCGTCTGGCGAGGGCCGATGGTGTTCTTCCAGCGGTAAGTGTCCCAGAAGCCGTCGCCGCCGCCATGCACCACGCAGCCACCGGGGAAGCGCATGAACTTAGGATGCAGGCCCTCGAGAGCCTCGGCCAGGTCGCGGCGCAGGCCGTGGCCCTTGTAGGTGTCCTGCGGCATGAGCGACACTTCGTCCACGTCGATGTCGCCCTGGGTCAGAACGAGAATCTGCAGCGAGGCGTTCTTGCAGTCGGCCGTGGGCGTCAGTTGCACGGGGTAGCGCTCCCAGTCGACGGCGTTCACGTTGATCTGGGCCTCGGCCAGCACTTTGGGGTCCTTGCCTCGGCCCTGGTGCTCCACCAGGGCTATGCGGATGTCCTTGTCGTCCTGCTTGGGGGCATTGCGGAAGAAGGCCGAGAAGTCGTAGGTCTGGCCGGCCTTCACGCTAATGCCGCCGAAGCCGTCGCTCTGCAGGCCCACGCCTTTCCAGCCGGCATAGTCGTAGAACTCTTTGACGCGTTCGATGTGAATGCGCATATAGGTGGGGTTGT
The DNA here is from genome assembly GCA_017483805.1 of Prevotella sp. Lineage (GTDB taxonomy): Bacteria > Bacteroidota > Bacteroidia > Bacteroidales > Bacteroidaceae > Prevotella. The sequence goes on along the minus strand of JAFUUL010000091.1, from coordinate 20,798 downwards.
TCTTGTGCAGCGGGTTGTCAGTGTAGGGACGGATGTAGCCCAGCGAGTGGCCCGGGCGCAGGAATCTCCAGGCGGTGCCAGGGCCCCAGCCGTCGCGTTCGGTGGTGTTGAACTCGAACGAGCCGTTCTGTATCAGTTCGGCATAGAGTCCGCCGTCGGCCGAGGAGGAGATGTCCTCGAAGAAGATGCCGATGAGTTCGTCACTGATCTGCTTGCCGCCCTGCGGGGCGGTCATGGGTTTCTGGGCGCTCAGTCCCAGCGCTGCCATAGCGAGGGCAGCCAAGATAGTCATACGTTTCATGTTGCGTTATTGGTTGTTTGATATCTGGATGCAAAGTTACGGGTTTTCGCTGAATCGGGCTTTCTTGTATGTCACATTTTTATTCGGAAATGTATGATGCCGCGCCATTTTCCCCTATTTGCCCACCGCTTTCAGTTCGATGCGGAAGGTGGTGCCGCGGCCCAGTTCCGACTCCTTCACGTAGATGTGGCCCTTGTGGTATTCCTCCACGATGCGCTTGGCCAGCGAGAGGCCCAGTCCCCAGCCGCGCTTCTTGGTGGTGAAGCCTGGGCGGAACACGTTCTTGGCGTCCTTCTTGCGGATGCCCTTGCCCGTGTCCACCACCTCGATGGCTATCGTGTCGTCCTCCTCCAGCAGCCACAGGTCTATGCGGCCGCTGCCTCCCTCCATAGCGTCGACGGCATTCTTGCACAGGTTCTCGAACACCCACTCGAAGAGCGAGGCATTGATGCGGGCTATGACGGGGTGGTCGGGGTAGTGGCCCTTGATGGCCACCTTCTGCGACGTGCGCTTGTCCATATATTCGATCACGCGGTCGAGCACCTCGTTCAGCGACGTCTCCACAGGCTCAGGCCGCGACCCTATCTTCGAGAAGCGTTCGGCTATGCGCTCCAGGCGCTTCACGTCCTTCGACATCTCGGGTATCATGTCGTCTTCAGGATACTGCTCCTTGAGCACCTCCACCCAGGCCATCAGCGACGAGATGGGCGTGCCCAGTTGGTGGGCCGTCTCCTTCGACAGACCCACCCACACCTTGTTCTGCTCGGCCCGCTTCGACACCAGCAGGGCGAAGATGGCCACGACGATGAAGACGGTGGCGATGCCCAGGGCCCAGTAGGGGTACTGCGTCAGCCGGCGGAGCATGGTGGACTCCTCGAAGCAGAGCACCTGGTAGGGGCTGATGCGTATGGAGTCGCCGTTGGCCAGGAAGCGGCGGGCCAGGTCGGTGGTATCTTCGATGTTGCTGTAGTCCAGCACACGGCCCTCGTTGTCCAGCACCACCACGGGTATGGTGTTGTTGCCGCTGATGACCTTTTCCACCAGCGACAGGTCGGTATCCTCGTCGGCCTCGGTGAACACGCGCATGGCCTCGGCCCAGATCTCCATCTTGGTGCGCTCCTCCGTCTGCAGATCCTTCACCAGCCGGTGCGACACGTAGAGCGACACTGCCGTGATGGCCACCGCGGCCACCACCAGCCATATCTTCACCTGTCTGATCCGGTCAGTCCACTGCATTAATCTTCAATCTTCAATTTTAAAACTTCGTTTTGACTTTTCTCACGCTCGGCCATTCATGCAAGCATGATGGCTCTCGCTTAATCGAAAAGTTTAATCTTGCTTGTGTGTCACCGCAGCCCTCATCTCCTTCAGCAGGTCGCTGGCGAAGATGAAGTCCGTCAGCCGCTTGTTGGTAGAGCCCATGATGTCGGCCGAGACGCCCTGCCACTCCTTGTGGCCTTCGTAGATGAAGATGATGTTCTCGCCGATGCCCATCACCGAGTTCATGTCGTGCGTATTGATGATGGTGGTCATCTGGAATTCGCGTGTGATGCTGTGCAGCAGGTCGTCGATGACCAGCGACGTCTTTGGGTCGAGGCCCGAGTTGGGCTCGTCGCAGAAGAGGTACTTGGGGTTGAGGGAGATGGCACGGGCTATGGCCACGCGCTTCTGCATGCCGCCGCTGATCTCGCCGGGATACTTGTTCTCAGCCCCCACCAGGTTCACGCGGTCCAGGCAGTCGAGGGCCCGCTTCTGGCGTTCGCGCAGCGTCATGCTGGAGAACATATCGAGCGGGAACATCACGTTTTCCAGCACCGTCAGCGAGTCGAACAGCGCCGCACTCTGGAAGATCATGCCCATCTCGCGGCGCATCATCACCTTCTCCCGCTTCGACATCTGCACGAAGTCGCGCCCGTCGTACAGCACCTGTCCGCTGGTGGGCGTCAGCAGTCCCACCAGGTTCTTCATCAGCACCGTCTTGCCCGAGCCGCTCTGGCCGATGATTAGGTTGGTCTTGCCGTCCTCAAACACGGTGCAGATGTCCTTGAGCACATCCTTCTTGCCGAGCAAGCGTCCTTCGGCCGAGCGGTCCTCAAACGATTTGTATAGGTTCTTGACTTCAATCATGACAGTAACTGGGTTAGGAAGACATCAGAGAACAGAATCAGCACACTCGACGACACCACGGCATCGGTCGAGGCCTTGCCCACGTTGACCGAACCGCCCTCGACCGTATAGCCGAAGAAGGCCGGCACGCTGCTGATGATGAAGGCGAAGAACTGGCTCTTGATGATCGACATCCACAGGAACCAGGGCACGAAGTCGTGCTGCAGGCCCAGCGTCAGGTCGTCGGGCGGCATGATGTGGCCGATGTAGGCCGTGCCGTAGGCACCCAGGATGCCCATCGCCGACGAGAAGATGACCAGGAAGGGCATGATGGTCAGCAGGCCCAGAATCTTCGGCAGAATCAGGTAGCAGGCCGAGTTCACGCCCATGATGTCAAGGGCGTCGATCTGCTGCGTCACCCGCATCGTGCCTATCTCCGAGGCAATGTTGGAGCCCACCTTGCCGGCCAGTATCAGACACATGATACTGCTGGAGAACTCCAGCAGCATGATCTCGCGGGTCGTGTAGCCCGCCACCCAGCGCGGCATCCACGGGCTCTCAATGTTCATCTTCATCTGGATGCAGATGACAGCCCCGATGAAGAACGAGATGAGCAGCACGATGCCTATCGAGTTGACGCCCAGTTGCGCCATCTCTTTCACGTATTGTTTCCAGAACATCCTGAACCGCTCGGGCACAGAGAATGTGCGCCCCATCAGTATCAGGTAGCGACCGAAGGTGGTCAGCCATTTATTCAATAACCTAATCATTTCGACTGCAAAGTTACGATTTTTCTTCGTCTCGGCAAAAAAAGAAACGAGTTTCTTTTGTTCTTCTCTCGACTTTTCGTAACTTTGCCAATAAAATCGGCGAAGATACTATCACTCGGAAGAAAAAGAAACGAGTTTCTTTTGTTCTTCTCTCGTTTTTTCGTATCTTTGCACCCAAATAGACATAACATGGAAGAAGAATCAATCGTACTAAGGGCTGAGGGACTGGTGAAGCGCTATGGCAAGCGTACGGTGGTCAACGACGTGAATTTTCAGGTCAGGCAGGGAGAAATCGTAGGACTGCTGGGCCCCAACGGCGCCGGTAAGACCACCTCGTTCTATATGACCACCGGCCTGGTGCTGCCTAATGGCGGACATATCTACCTGGGCGATGAGGAAGTCACCGACTTCCCCGTCTACAAGCGTGCCCGTCGCGGCATAGGCTACCTGGCACAGGAGCCCTCCGTCTTCCGCAAGATGACCGTCGAGGATAACATCCTCTCCGTGCTTGAGATGACGGGCAAGCCCCGTGACTACCAGTTGGAGAAACTCGAGAGCCTGATCAAGGAGTTCCGCTTGCAGAAGGTGCGCCGCAACAAGGGCGACCAACTCTCTGGCGGTGAGCGCCGTCGTTGCGAGATTGCCCGCTGTCTGGCCATCGAGCCCAAGTTCATCATGCTCGACGAGCCCTTTGCCGGCGTAGACCCCATAGCCGTAGAGGACATCCAGTTCATCGTCTGGAAACTGAAGGACCGCAACATCGGCATCCTCATCACCGACCACAACGTGGAGGACACCCTCTGCATCACCGACCGTGCCTATCTGCTCTTCGAGGGCCGCATCCTCTTCCACGGTACCCCCGAGAAACTGGCTGCCAACCAGATAGTGCGCAAGAACTACCTGACCGACTCTTTCGTGTTGCGCCAAAAGGACTTTCAATTGCTCGAAGAGGAGCGCAACCGTAAGGAGCAGGAAGAGGGGGGCGCATAACTACGCCCCCCCCTCTCTTGGTCTTTACACACAGAAACTATTTGTATTCTTTGACTGTATAGGTCTTGCCCGGCTGGGTCTCGATGTCGTACTCGTAGACCTGGCGGATGGGCAGGGTCGAGAAGTCGGTGAGTTCCTGCGACTGCAGGGGCTGGCGGATCTGGGCCGGCTTCATCAGGTCGTTGGGACAGTCGCCTACGGCAGGCTTGAGGCCCTTGCCGGTCAGGGGCACATAGGAACGCAGACGCAGCGTGCCGCCGATGGTGGAACGGATGCTGGCCTCGCGCAGGCGTCCGCCGCTCCATGACTCGTTGACGATGAAACCGCCACGGGCACGAAGACCGCGCACATCGCCCTCGCGCCACTCGTCGGGCAGGGCGGGCAACAGATGGACGGCACCATCGTGACTCTGGAGCAGCATCTCGCAGATGCCGGCCGACACGCCGAAGTTGCCATCGATCTGGAACGGCGGATGGGCATCGAACAGGTTGGGGTAGGTGCGGCCGTTGGGATATTCCTTCTGCTTATTGTCAGAGGGCAGCAGATGGAGCATATTCTTGATGATCTGGAAGGCGTGATTGCCGTCGAGCATGCGGGCCCAGAAGTTGGTCTTCCACCCCAGGCTCCAGCCCGTGGCCATGTCGCCGCGCTGGTTTAGGGTGTTGGCAGCAGCGGTGAAGAGTTCAGGATGGGTGTAGGGCGAAATCTGGTTGGAGGGATAGAGGCCATAGAGTTGTGAGATATGGCGGTGCTGATCCTTCGGGTCGTCGGCATCGATGAGCCACTCCTGCAACTGACCATGGCGACCAATCTGCATGGGAGGCAACTTTTCAAGTGATGAACGAAGAGTGAAGAGTGAAGAGTTGGCTGCCGCATCATCTTTCTTGCCAAGTACTTCTGCTGCCTTTATGGTGGCTGAGAGCACATCGAAGGCAATCTGGTTGTCCATTGTCGAACCGGCCGTGACGTTGGTGCCCTTGCCCCTCGGGCCATGCTCGGGCGAGACGGTGGGCACGGTCATCAGCCAACCGGCAGCCTGCTTGATCTCGCCGGTGGCAGGATACTCCTGCATATAGTCGATCAGGAAGTCGGCCGCTCCCTTCATCACGTCGTAGTTGTCAGCCAGAAACTGGCGGTCGCCAGTGAAGAGGTAGCGCTGCCAGATGTGGGTGGTGAGCCAGGCACCGCCAGTGGGGAACATACCCCAGGGCGTGCCGTCGACAGGTCCGCCGATGCGCCAGAGGTCGGTGTTGTGATGGGCCACCCAGCCGCGGCAGTCATACATGGTGCGAGCCGTCTCAGCGCCAGTGACGCTCAGGTCCTTCAGCATGGAGAACAGCGGCTGCTGGGTCTCGGCCAGGTTGCCCACGAGGGCCGGCCAGTAGTTCATCTCGGTATTGATGTTGATGGTGTACTTCGAGTCCCAGGGGGCGTTCATCTTGTCGTTCCACACGCCTTGCAGGTTAGCAGGCTGTCCGCCAGGCTGCGACGAAGAGATGAGCAGGTAGCGGCCATACTGCATCATGAGCGCCACGAGGTCTAAGTCTAATTGAGACTGAGAATTGGCAAAGGCCTCCAGACGCTTGTCGGTCTCCAGCATCGAGGCATCGGTGCGGGGGAGGGTCAGGCTGACGCGGTCGAACTGCTCCTTGTACTTGGCCACGTGGGCCTTGAGCAGTTGCTCGTACGACCGCCCTTCCAGTGCGTTCAGCGTCTGCTTGGCCTTTTCGGCGGCATTGCCGCTGACGTCGTGATAGTTCACGAAGTTGGTGGCAGCAGCGATGTAAAGTGTTGCAGTAGAGGCATCGGTCACCAGGATACCCTCGTTCTCCACCTCCACATCGCCATCGGCCTCGATCAGCACCTTGCAATCGGCCTCCAGACCGGCCTTGATGCCCTCCTGCTCTACACCCTCGACAGTAGCCGAGAGCACGTTCACCTGTCCATTGCCGCCGCTTGCCACCACAGGGATGACCTTCGACGGCAACTGACTGTCGAACCGGACGCCAAACTCCAGTCGGCCTTTCTTGTCGGCCGTCAGGCGCACCACGATGACATTGTCGGCCTGCGAGGCGAAGACGGTGCGCTGGTATCTCACACCATTATATATATAAGAGGTGGTGGCAGTGGCGTCGCCCAGGTTCAGTGCCCGCTCGTAGCCGGTCACCTGGTCGTGGCCGAGATTGATCTTCAGGCTGCCCAAGGGCAGGTAGCGCATGCCGTGAGGACCCTTCACCACGTATTTGTCGATGAGTTTGGCTGCCTCAGCCTCCTTACCCTGGAAGATCAAGGAACGAATCTCAGGCAGATGGGCCAACGACTCCTTCGAATTGTTCTCGTAGGGCGAACCGCTCCAGAAGGTCTCCTCGTTCAACTGAATCTCCTCCACGCCGGTGCCGCCATAGACCATCGCCCCCAGATGGGAGTTGCCGATGGGCAGGGCCTCCAGCCAGTGAGCGGCGGGATGGGCATACCACAAACGATGGCTCTGCGCCATCAGACCCTGACAGGCGAACGTCAGGCTTACTGCCAAGATAACCAGTTTGTACTTCATAGGTTTTTAGGTTTTGGGGTGATAAGGTATCTTCATCAGGATGAGTCCGATGACAATCCAGATGATTTCACGTACACGACAGATGATGCTCTCGAAGATGCCAATCGCGGGCTTCAGGCCCATGGCGGCTGTAGAGAGCACGATGCCACCCTCCTGCACACCAAGTTGCATGGGCAGGAAGCCGATGATATTGGCAAAGAGGCTGGTGAACGACAGGATGAGGATGGAGTGCAGATAGGTGAGCGTCAGACCTCCCAGTCCGCCTCCGCCGTCGATGCCGAAGAGCAGCAGCATGAAGAAGAACTCGGCACTCTGCACCACACGGGAGAAATACTCCAGCACCAGACTGGCGTAGAACGAGCGCTTGTTCTGCTTGTGCAGCGAGGCTATCTGCTCGTCCACCTTGCGCAGCGTCTCGGTGTGATTGGCCAGGAAACGCTGGCTCCAGCCCTTCAGGCCCGGCACCTTGCCAATCCAGCGAATCGACTTGACCACCAGGCCGTTGCGATAGCCTTTCGAGAAAAGATAGAAGGCCAGCAGACAGACGGCGAAGATGAGCGAGAGGACGATGCACATGGTGGCGTTCAGGGGCAGGTCGCCGATGAGGGCGAGGGCCAGATAGATGAAGATGGAGATGAACCAGAACCAGAAATGGGCAAAGATGTGCATCATGGCATAGAGGATGACCGACGAGGCCGCATGGTCCTTGCTGATGTTCTTCGACAGTTCCATGATGCGATAGGGCTCGCCGCCCAGTCCGCCTACAGGTGTGGCATAGTTGAGGGCATAGCCCGTGATGGTCAGTCGGTAGACGCGCAAGAAACTGACGTGCTCGTCGGGATTCTTGTTGCTCTCGATGATGCACCACCAGGACCAGGCATTGATGCCATAGATGATGACCCACACGCCAACAATGGGGATGAGCCAGTAGCCGGCATGACAGATGTGCTCCCACAGTTCGACGAAACTAACGTCGAAGGTGAGCAGCATGACCACCACCGTCACCACGCCGAGCAGGAAAAACAGATTGTTGACTCGTTGCTTAGTCCATTTCATGTAGGCCGCGTTTTTTTACTTTTTTACCTTTTTACTTTTCCACCGTGTCGGCTATCTTTCGGCAGAACGCCTCGTGGCGACGGATGGTGTAGCGCATGATGAGGGTGACGACGATGCTCTCGAAGAAGAAGGTCAGCACGGGCACATCGAGCAGGCAGAACAGCAGCAGATAGGACGTGCGGAAGTTGAACACGAGCATGAACACATAGTTCAGTGTAGGTTTGGAGTAGCGTACAAACTGCTGACGTACCGACTCTGGGAAGTTCGACGTGTCGCCATAGCGCTCGCGCAGCAGGGCCATGAGCCGCTGGAACTGGGGCGTGGCGCGCTCCTGCTGATAGGTATAGTCTACATACGACCGCTGAATCAGCCGCTGCCAGAAGTGGCCCTTCTGCGGAATCTGGTCGAGCAGTTCCTGCTGCCGCTTCACGTTGTCCAGTTCGCTGCCTTTCTCACCTTTCAGGAAGAAGAGGTGGGCCTGGATGTAGTAGTCAGCAATGCGCTGCTGGGGCGCGATGCCGGCCAGGCCGGAGATGATGGCCATAATGAACACCACGGCGGTGGCGATGCCGACAGTCAGGTTGGTGTCGCTGAGCCCCAGCAGGCCGAACTCGATGTCGTGGTGCACGTAGAAGCGATAGACCAGTGCCACATAGATGGGCAGATACCAGGCATAGCCGGCCAGTCCGTCGAGGATGCGGCCCAGGGCGCTCTTCTTGTTGGTCATACGGGCCAACTGTCCGTCGGTGTTGTCGAGGATGTCGGCAATGAAGAGCAGCAGGAAGGCCATCAGGTTGTAGAAGACGCCCCACTTGCCCTCGTAGTACCAGCAGCCGTGGGCAAAGAAGAAGGCACTGGCGGCACCGATGATCATCGAGGCGATGGTGACGGTGTTGGGATGGATGCCCAACTTGGCAAAGCCGACGGCCCAGTAGTAGGTGAAGGGGCGCACGATGTGGTAGTCCACCCAGTCCTCGGTGTCGGCCGACTTCAGACTTGCATAAACTTTCTCGTTCATAGTCGGATGTTATAGTGATTGAGTGCATCGTGCAGCACCACGAAGAAGTCCTCGATGTCCTTCACGTCGATGGCTCCCAGGGCACAGAGGCGGAAGGTGTTGGTGGTGCTGATCTTGCCGGGATAGATGGTGAAGCCGTGGTCGTAGCAGTAGTCGTGCACACGCTCGAAACTCCAGTTGGGATCGTCAGGATACTTGACTGACACCACGAGGCCCGACTCTATCTTCGGGTCGATGACGGTCTGGAAGCCCATGTCGGTGACACCCTTGCGGATGGCCTCGTAGACGCGGCGGTGGCGGGCGAACTTAGCCTGCTCACCTTCGGCAAAGTATTCCTTCAGGGCCTGGATGGTGGCATAGATGGTCTGCACGGGCGGCGTGAAGTGCATCTCGCCCGTCTTCTCGAAGTACTCATACTGCAGGTACAGGTTACAGTAATAGGAACGCGTGGGATAGTGCTTCGAGGCCTCGATCACCGACTTGCGGCCGATGACGAACGAGAGGCCCGACATGGCCATCAGGCCCTTCTGGGCCGAAGCCATGCAGAAGTCCACGTTGTCCTTCACCACGTCGAGGGGAATCATGCCGAGCGTCGAAGTGGTGTCGCTGATGAAGATGGCTCCATGCTGATGGGCCAGGGCGCCAATCTCGCGGATGGGATTGAGCACGCCGGTGCCCGTCTCGTGGTGGCAGCAGTAGACCACAGCCACGTCGGGGTTCTCCTTCAGCGTCTGCTCCACAGCCTTCAGGTCGGGCTGCTCGTAGACGCTCGACTTGAGGTCGATATAGGGGATGTGGTACATCTGGCACACTTCTACGGCACGCGAGTTGTAGGCGCCGTTGTTCACCACGAGGATTTTCTTGCCCTCAGGCACCAGCGAATTGATGCACACATCGATATTGATGGTGCCGGAACCGCAAAACAGCACCGAGGTGTATTCGTCCTCAGGGGCATGTGCCACCTTCAGCAGGTCGGAGCGCAGTCCTTTCATCAGACCGGCAAACTCTTTTTCGCGAGGACAGATATCAGGTACGACCTGCGCCATCTTGACGGTATCGGTCGTCGTGGCGGGGCCGGGATTCAGCAATACATTTCTCTTGATTGTTTCCATAATAACTCTAAAGCGGTAGCAAACTATTAACTATTCACTATTATCTATTCACTATAAATGGGGTAAAATGTTCTTTTCTGCATAAGCCAGGTCTTCCGGATCGTCAATCTCGTACCAGTAGAGGCCGGCCTCGTTCTGCACATACACGTCAGCACCGCCCTGAGCCATGGTGAGCAGTTCGTACTCATAGCCCAACTTCGGCTGCTCGTCGACCTTGCGGGCATAGTCGGCACACATATCACGATAGAAGGCGTTGGACAGTTTGTGGATGCCCACCAGTTCGCCCTTGGCTTCCAACTGGGTCTTATCCGTAGAGCACATGGTCAACTGGTGGTTGGCGTCGTACTCCACGTAGTACTGATCCTGGAACTTGGTGACGGGGGTGATCAGCATGATGGTGGGGTGCTCGTTCTCAAGCAATGCCGTGATGGCCTTGCGCTCGAAGACGAGGTCTGACTCCAGGAGCAGGAAATCGTCGCTGCCTATGACCTCGCGACAGTTGTAGAGGGTGTACATGCTGTTGGTCTCAGCATAGCGAGGCGAAAAGACGCACTCTATCTGCGGATATTGCTCGCGGAGTGCCTCGTAGCGCTCCTTATGGTAGCCGGTGCCGATGATGATGCGCTCGATGCCACAGGCAATGAGTGTTTGGATGCTGCGCTCCACCATCGAGATGCCGCCACACGCCACAAATCCCTTGGGAATCTTCTCTGTGTACTGGCCGAAGCGGGTTCCCATGCCCGCTGCCATGATGACTGCTGTCTTAATCATTGCACATTGACTATTTCTTCAGGAACTGCATCAGTGCTTCCTTGTTCTGTATCGGCGTGGTAGTCGGGCGGCCCAAGTCCTTGCGGTTGCCCTTCTTCACCTTCACCTCCAGGAGTACGGGGCCTTCTGCAAGGTCTTTCAAGGCTGCGACCAATGCTTCTTTGCTCTCCACGGAGACTGTAGCCTTATAGCCCACAGCCTTAGCCACTGCAGGCAGGTCTATCTTCAGACCGACCGTAGGCTGGCCACCCACGCTGTCGTGGGCACCGTTGTTGAACACCACGTGCACATAGTTACGTGGCTCCTTGCTGGCCACGATGGCCATGCTGCCCATGTGCATGATGGCGGCACCATCGCCGTCGAAGCACCACACGCGGCGTTCGGGCTGTGCCATCGCGATGCCCAGTGCTATCTGGGAGGCGTGCCCCATAGAGCCCACGGTCAGGAAGTCGCGCTCGTGACCTTGGTTCATGGCTGCCCGATACTCAAACAACTCTCGGCTGATCATGCCCGTGGTGCTGACGATGCAGTCCTTCTCGCCCAGGGCGGCAGCAACGGTCTGGATGGCCTCCTCACGACTCATCGCGAGGTCGTTCTTCTCTACGTTCTGCAGTTTATAGTCCTCGAAGGTGTCCTTTTCAATCACCAGGGCATACACCTCCCTGTTCTTCAGGGCTGCAACGGCCTTGGCAATCTGCTTCTCGGCCTTGTCTTCATCCTTGCTCAGCACATCGAAGTTGATGCCCATCGTGTTCAGCAGGCCGGTGGTCACCTTGCCCTGCTTCACGTGCTGCGGCTCATCGTGCACGCCGGGGCGGCCGCGCCAACCAATCAGCAGCAGGACGGGGATGTTGTAGACCTCAGGGTCGGTCAGCGAGGCAAGGGGGTTGATGATGTTGCCCTCACCGCTGTTTTGCATATACACACAGGCCGGCTGCCCTGTTGCCAGATAGTGGCCGGCAGCAATGCCTACGGCCGCACCCTCGTTGGCAGCAATGATGTTGTGCTGGGCGTCAAAGTGGTCGGTGATGTAGGCACAGATATTCTTCAGCAGGCTGTCGGGCACGCCGGCAAAGCAGTCGATGCCCTGAGCCTTCAGCGTCTCAATGAAATACTCCGGACGAATCATAACTCTTAATTCTTTTTGGTTCCAGGAATGAGGTTCAGTATCTGCTTGATGGGCATGCAGTACTGGTCGCTGGCCTCCAGAGAGCGGCTGTGCTCCAGAATGCTCTCGGCGCACTTCACCATAGCGGGATAGGCCGAGCGCAGCATGTGGTTGGCATAGATCACCACGTTGATGCCCCACGAAGCCAGTTCCTCCTCGGTGAACTGGTTGTAGGTGGTAGGCACGGCCACGATGGGCGTGTGGTCATCCTGCTCGCGGAAACGCTGGCAGAACTCACGGATATCGTCGCCGCTCTTGTTCTTCGAGTGGATCATCACGCCGTCTGCACCTGCAGCCACGTAGGCATGACAGCGCTCCAGCGCATCGTCCACCGACTTGCCCGCAATGAGGCTCTCGCAGCGGGAGATGATCATGAAGTCGCGGGTGATCTGGGCGTTCTTGCCGGCCTGAATCTTGTTGCAGAAGCCTTCGATGGTGTCCTGCGTCTGCACGGCGTCGGTGCCGAAGAGCGAGTTCTGCTTCAGTCCCACCTTGTCCTCGATGATGACTGCCGAGATGCCCAGACGCTCCAGGGTGCGAACGGTGAAGACAAAGTGCTCCACTTTGCCGCCCGTGTCGCCGTCGTAGATGACGGGCTTGGTGGTCACCTCCAGCGTGTCGTTCAGGTCGTGCAGACGGGTGGTCAGGTCGACGGCCTCTATGTCAGGCTTGCCCTTCGACGTAGAGTCGGTGAGCGACGAGGCCCACATGCCGTCGAACTCGCGATGCTGTCCGTTCACCTCGACACTGGTATGCTCAGCGATAAGACCGGTCAGACCGTTGTGCGACTCCAGGATTCTGACCACGGGCTTGGCCGAGATGAGTCGGCGCAGCGAGGCCAGTCGGGCCTGCGGCGTCACGCCCAGCGAGTCGATCTCCTGCTTCAGACCGGAGGCCGAGATGCCCTTGGTATAAGGAATCTCGATCACCTCGCCGCCCAGTGACTCCATCGTCTTGAAGACCTCGTCGCGGATGTACTTGTCGGGGCCGTACTGCCAGTCGTCGCCGTGTATGATGTATTCGGGCTTGTACTTCAGCAGGTTGGGCACGTAACTCCATTCGTCCTGCGGCACGATGGAGTGCACGCCCTTGATGTTTTCTATCACGTTCTTGCGTTGTTCATAGGTCAGATATGGCAAACGCTTGTGCGTGGCAATGGCCTTGTCGGTGAAGAGTCCGATCATCACGTTGCCATACTTTGCACCTTCGTTGATGATGTTGATCAGTCCCGGGTGCATGATGTCGCCTATCATTCCCAGATAGACCGTCTTCGATGATTTTTCCATAGTCTCAATATGTTACTTTTTGTCTGTTCTATACCTTATTATTTGCTTAGACGGTGCAAAATTAATCATTTTTTTTCGAATAGCAGTGGCATTTTGCAAATAATTCTTTTGCTTCATGGCAATTTCTTGGCGAAAAGCACAGATGCTGCAGAAAGTTTCTTTTCTCTGTGGGCTGAAGTGTGCATCTTTTGCGTTAAAAAATCGTAATCTTGCAAGTTTGTCGGCTTTTATGAGTACCTTTGCACCCCAAAACGAAAATAAATATAAAATAAGGTATAAGAAAAGATGAATATCAAGTTTGAAAGTGCCGACAAAATCAATGGCCTGATGACCATCACCATTGAGCAGGCAGACTATCAGGAGGCTGTAGACAAGAAGTTGAAGGACTATCGCAAGAAGGCCCAGGTGCCCGGCTTCCGTCCTGGCATGGTGCCCATGGGGCTCATCAAGAAGCAGTATGGCACGGCCGTGAAAGTAGACGAGGTGAACCGCGTGCTGGGTGAGAAACTCTATGAGTATATCCGTGAGAACAAGATTCAGATGCTGGGCGAGCCCCTTCCCAACGAGGAGAAGCAGCAGCCGCAGGACCTGGCTGGCGACGGCTCCTTCGAGTTCGTGTTCGACATCGCCGTGGCTCCTGAGTTCAAGGCCGAGTTGACCGCCAAGGACAAGGTGGACTACTATACCATCAAGGTGGACGACAAACTGATCGACGACCAAGTGCAGATGTATGCCTCGCAGGCTGGCGAGTTCGTGGAGGCCCAGGAGTGGAGTGGCAACGACACGCTGAAGGGCGACCTGCGCCAACTGGACGCCGAGGGCAACACGCTGGAGGGCGGCATCACCACCGAGGGTGGCATGATCATGCCTTCTTATATTAAAGGTGAGGACGAGAAGAAAAAGTTTGAGGGTGCCAAGCCTGGCGACATCATCACCTTCAACCCCAAGAAGGCCTATCCCGACAACGATGCCGAAGTGGCTGCCCTGCTGAAGGTTCAGAAGGACGACGTGAAGGATCTGGAGAGCGACTTCTCGTACCAGATTACCGAGATTCGCCACTTCCAGCCCGCTGCCGTCGACGAGAAACTCTTCGAGCGCGTCTTCGGTGAGGGCGTGAAGGACGAGGCTGACTTCCGCCAGCGTATCGCCGACAACGTCAAGGCCCAGTTGGCCGGCAATAGCGACTACCGCTTCCTGATCGACGTGCGTAAGTATGTGGAGAAGAAGGTGGGCGAACTGAAGTTCCCCGAGGCTCTGCTGAAGCGCGTGATGCTGAACAACAACAAGGACAAGGGCGAGGAATTCGTGGAGAAGAACTTCGAGACCTCGATCAATGAACTGAAGTGGCACCTCATCAAGGAGCAACTGGTGAGCGCCGCCCAGGTGAAGGTGGAAGATGCCGACCTGAAGGCTGTGGCCAAGGATGCCATCCGCGCCCAGTTTGCCCAGTATGGCATGAGCAACGTGCCCGAAGACGTGCTGGACAACTATGCCGAGGAGCAGTTGAAGAAGCGCGAGAACGTGGAGAACTTCGTGGATCGTGCCATCGACGTGAAACTGACTCAGGCCCTGAAGGGTATCGTGAAACTGAACGAGAAAGAGGTGACTCTGGACGAGTTCAACAAGATGATGCAGGAGGCCTGATAGGACACTATTATAATCTTTTAACCAAAAAAAAGGTCGGGATGTTTTGCATCTCGACTTTTTTTTCGTAATTTTGTATCAAGAAAGCGAGGGCATAGACGAAAAGCCCCGCCGAAACGCTATAAAAAACAAACAAAAAAGGAAATATGAACGATTTTAGAAAATATGCTACACAGCACCTCGGCATGAACGGCCAGGCGCTGGACGATGTGATGGCTGCCCAGGCCCAGTATCTGAATCCCTATATCCTGGAGGAGCGCCAGTTGAACGTCACCCAGATGGACGTGTTCAGCCGACTGATGATGGACCGCATCATCTTCCTGGGTACACAGATCGACGACTATACGGCCAACACGCTGCAGGCCCAACTGCTCTATCTGGACAGCGTGGATCCGGGCAAGGACATCTCGATCTATATCAACTCGCCTGGCGGCAGCGTCTATGCCGGACTGGGCATCTACGACACCATGCAGTTCATCTCCAGCGACGTGGCCACCATCTGTACGGGCATGGCTGCCTCGATGGCTGCCGTTCTGCTGGTGGCCGGTCAGGAGGGCAAGCGCTCGGCGCTGACCCACAGCCGCGTGATGATTCACCAGCCGCTGGGTGGCGTGCAGGGTCAGGCCAGCGACATTGAGATAGAGGCTCGCGAGATACAGAAACTGAAGAAGGAACTCTACACCATCATCGCTGACCACTCACACACCGACTACGACAAGGTGTGGGCTGACTCAGACCGCAACTACTGGATGACGGCAGAGGAGGCCAAGGCCTATGGGATGATCGACCAGGTGCTGGTGAGAAAGTGATAAGTGTGGTAAGTGAAAAGCGATAAGTGAAGAGTGAAGAAACAATGTAATTTCTGTGGACGCGGCGAGCGTGAGGTCAGACTGCTGATAACGGGCATCAATGGCTACATTTGTGAAGACTGCGCCAAGCAGGCCTATCAGATCGTGAAGGAGTCGGGGCTGGAGAAGGAGGATACCCAAGAGGCCTACCAGCCCAGCACCAAGGTGCCCAAGCCGACGGAGATCAAGGACTACCTGGACCAGTATGTCATCGGGCAGGACGAGGCCAAGCGCTTCCTCTCGGTAGCGGTGTATAACCACTATAAGCGACTGCAACAGCCTTCGAGCGAGAAGGATGGTGTGGAGATTGAGAAGTCTAATATAATAATGGTGGGCTCGACGGGTACGGGCAAGACATTGCTGGCCCGCACCATCGCCAAACTGCTGGATGTGCCCTTCACCATCGTCGATGCGACGGTCTTCACCGAGGCCGGTTACGTGGGCGAGGACGTGGAGAGCATCCTGACCCGCCTGCTGCAGGTGGCCGACTACAAGGTGGAGGCTGCACAGCGCGGCATCGTGTTCATCGACGAGATAGACAAGATAGCCCGCAAGCAGGATAATCCCTCGATAACGCGCGACGTGAGCGGCGAAGGCGTGCAGCAGGGACTCCTGAAGTTGCTGGAGGGCACGACTGTCAACGTGCCGCCGCAGGGAGGCCGCAAGCACCCCGACCAGGAGTATATCCACGTGGACACACGCAACATCCTGTTCATCTGCGGTGGAGCCTTCGACGGCATTGAGCGCAAGATTGCCCAGCGTCTGAACACCCACACGGTGGGCTACAACTCGGTGCAGAATGTACGGAAAATTGACAAGGACGATTTGATGAAGTATGTCCTGCCGCAAGACCTGAAGTCGTTTGGACTGATACCTGAGATCATCGGTCGTCTGCCCGTCCTGACCTATCTGAATCCGCTGGACCGTCAGGCGCTGGAGCGCATTCTGGTGGAGCCGAAGAACTCAATCGTGCGCCAATATGTCAAATTGTTTGAGATGGATGGCGTGCAGTTGACTTTCGCCAAGGATGCCCTCGAGGCCATTGTAGACAAGGCGGTGGAGTATAAACTGGGTGCCCGTGGCCTGCGCTCCATTGTCGAGGCGGTGATGATGGACGCCATGTTTGAGATACCCTCGAAGAAGGTTGACAAATTTGAAGTGACAGCCGACTATGTGCAGCAGCAACTGGACAAGTCGCACCTACAATAATAAGAAGAAAGCCTATGATCGACAAGAATAACCTGACGGAAGCCTTGAAGAGATACTTCGGCTTCGACACTTTCAAGGGAGACCAGGAGGCCATCATCCGGAATGTGCTGGCAGGGCGCAACACCTTTGTGCTGATGCCTACAGGCGGTGGCAAGTCACTCTGCTATCAACTGCCCTCGTTGCTCATGGACGGGGTGGCCATCGTCATCTCGCCGCTGATAGCGCTGATGAAGAACCAGGTGGACTTCATCAGCCATCTGAGCGAGCATGAGGGAACGGCCCACTTTCTGAACTCGTCGCTCAACAAGGCTGCCATCGACCAGGTGAAAGCGGACATCAAGGCCGGCGTCACCAAACTTCTCTATGTGGCGCCCGAATCGCTGACGAAGGAGGACAACGTGGAGTTCCTGAAGACCTGCCACATCTCCTTCTATGCCATCGACGAGGCCCACTGCATCTCGGAGTGGGGACACGACTTCCGGCCGGAGTATCGGCGTATCCGTCCGATTATCAATGAGATAGGCAACGCCCCCGTCATCGCCCTGACGGCTACGGCGACGGACAAGGTGCGCACTGACATCAAGAAGAATCTGGGCATACTGGATGCCGACGAATTCAAAAGTTCGTTCAACCGGCCGAACCTCTACTACGAGGTGCGTCCCAAGACGAAGGATATCGACAAGGACATCGTGCGCTTCATCAAGCAGCACACTGGCAAGAGCGGTATCATCTATTGCCTGTCGAGAAAGAAGGTGGAGGATCTGGCTGAGGTGCTGCGCGCCAACGACATCAAGGCGCAGTGCTATCATGCCGGCCTCGATTCGGCTACCCGTTCGCAGACGCAGGACGACTTCCTCATGGAACGCATCGACGTGATTGTGGCCACCATTGCCTTTGGCATGGGCATCGACAAGCCCGACGTGCGCTTCGTGATCCACTACGACATACCCAAGTCGCTGGAGGGCTACTATCAGGAGACCGGCCGTGCTGGCCGCGATGGCGGCGAAGGCCTCTGCATCGCCTTCTATAGTTACAAGGACTTGCAGAAACTGGACAAGTTCATGGAAGGCAAGCCTGTGGCCGAACAGGACATAGGTCGCCAACTGCTGCAGGAGACTGCCGCCTATGCCGAGACGTCGGTATGTAGGCGGAAAATGCTGCTGCACTACTTCGGCGAGGAGTATGACAAGGACAACTGCGGCAACTGCGACAACTGTCTGCATCCCGGCACCAAGATTGAGGCCAAGAACCAACTCGTCATCGCCCTGCAGGCCATCCTGGCCATCAAGGAGAATTTCCGTTCGGACTACGTCATCGATTTCATCATGGGGCGCGATACCGACGAGATAGTGGCTCATAAGCATCAGGAACTGGAGGAGTTCGGTTCCGGCGAAGACGAGAATCCCAAGATCTGGAATCCCATCATCCGCCAGGCCCTCATCGCGGGCTATCTGAAGAAAGAGGTGGAGAACTATGGTCTGCTGAAGGTGACCGCCGCCGGAAAGAAATTCATCAAGAAGCCTCATTCGTTCAAGGTGGTCGAAGACCATGAGTTCAACGAAGACGAGGAAGTCGTGCCTACAGAGGGCGGCACCAGCGCACTGGATCCCACGCTTTCGGCCATGCTTCACGACCTGCGTAAGAAGTGGTCGCGCAAACTGGAGCGTCCGCCCTACGTCATCTTCCAGGATGTGTCGCTCGAACAGATGGCCACCGAGTATCCCGTCACCCTGGAGGAGTTGAAGAACATTCAGGGTGTGGGCGACGGCAAGACACGCCAGCCCTACGCCAAGGAGTTCGTTGACCTGATCAAGCGCTATTGCGACGAGAACGAGATAGAGCGGCAGACCGACCTGCGTGTGCGCACCAAGGCCAAGGACTCGATGCGCAAACTGAAGATTCTGCAGAATATTGACCGTCGCATTGCCCTGGATGACATTGCCAATGCCCTGGGTATCGACTTCGAGGAACTGCTGGACGAACTGGAGGGCATTGTACTCTACAGTGGCAACAAGATCAACATCGACTACTTCCTCGACGAGATCATGGATCCTGACGACATCAACGATATCTGCGACTTCTTTGCCGACCAGGAGCAAGACGACATCGAGGCGGCCTATAGTGAGTTCGGTTCCGACTTCTCCGAGGATGAAATCCGGCTGGTGCGCATCAAGTTCATCTCTGATATGGCCAACTGATCTTACGTTTAGTTTGGAGCCTCCAATCGATGGGTTTGGAGCCTCCAAACGACCCGTTTGAAGCCTTCAAACTCCCCGCTTGGAGGCTTCAAACCAGCAGCCGTCATCTTCGGCTTTTCCCGATGCTATTTTCGGGCGCAAGGAATGGCACTCTACGGTCGTTCCGATAGGACTTTACCCCAGTAAACTGCCATACCTTACTGCCTGACTTGCCATACTTTGCACCCGAAGATGATATCGCAATGAAAGAAAATTCCGATTTCCTTTGGCTGTTTCTGTTTTTTCCACTATCTTTGCAAAATAAAACTAATTGACCATTCGCGAGAAGATTGTGAAGTATTTGGAAGAAATAGAGAATAATGTATAACCCTATAAAACCGCAAGTGCCTATGGGCTGAGATAACAATAAAAGGACATAAGGATTTGAACGTCCACTTTTGATTCTTGTTTCTGACAATTGGGGAATTGAAAGAAATTAGTCAAGAACTGAAGTAGATAGTTCACGCCGTTCGGCGTGGGCATTTACTCGTTTAAGACTAATAGGTTTTCCCCAATACCTCAGAAACGTAGACGAAGTGAATTGTCCACGTTTTTGTATACACTCAATAACGAACATATAAACTATAAGCAATACAATTATGAAGAAACAATTACTCTTACTCGTAATGATACTTGCGTTTGCCGGTATCCCCAATTATGCTCAGACCGTAGTAAATGTAAATGGCCTTCGATTTCAAATTGAAAATGGCAATGCTATCGTTGGCAGGCAAGACAAGGAATTGTCTGGTGACATAGTAATCCCTTCGTCTATTGATTACGAAGGGCAAACTTATTCTGTTACCGGAATAGTTGGCCCAATTGACACTCACTCATATGGTGGAATGTCTTCTATTTCTGCTGACGAGGCTGCGTTTCAAGGCACAGCAATAACCTCCTTAACTTTGCCTGCTACGATAACAAGTATCAGCGCTTGTGCCTTTATTAATTGTTCGCAACTTCAAAAGGTTACATTGCCGGAAACACTTACGTCTATTGAATGGGGTGCTTTTGCCTAATGCTCATCTCTGACAGAAATTAGTCTGCCAAATTCTTTGCAGTCTCTATCGGCTTGGTGTTTCGGTGGATGTACATCATTAAAAAGCATAACAATCCCAACTGGAGTAACGTCCATACCAAATGCAGCTTTCTCTGGCTGTATTTAGACAGGGCATAATTACCATGAAAGACTAACAATAACTATTTATATCTTACTCATTTTCAATTACTTTTGGTTTTTAACACTTGATGGTTGGAATTTGGTAGTTACCGAATTTCAGCATATTTTTGCAACGTATTTCTACCGCGAGGAATTTACGGGGTTTCGATATCGTCACTTTGCGGACTCTGTTGACAAAGGGTTACGATGAGCTGCAAAGAGTGACAAAATGAAGCGGACGGATTCTGAGAGAGCAACGATGCGGACGGAGTTGACAACGGGCAACGAATGTGAAGCATGGTTGGCTTAACGGTAGGAAAAGAAAAAGTACGTTGAACCATCAAAAAAGTGCTAAAAATGAGACAAGTGAGAAAATGCAAATTTTGCGGAAAAGAGTTTGTGGCAAGGAGTGGTATGCAGAAGTATTGCTGCGAGGAATGTCAATCCAAAGCCAAAGAGGCCAGGAAGAAAAGACAACAGAATTTCATCAATGCCATTGAGCCAGTGATTGGATTGCAGCATCAGGAATACCTGACGTTTGCCAAGGCCGCGATACTAATGGGGTGTTCGCG
>JAFUUL010000144.1 GCA_017483805.1 Prevotella sp. | reverse complement strand
GGAGAATGCTGCTTTCACCGGCCTCGTGAAGGTGAAGAAGACCATCACTATCTCAACGACTGGTGACCAGAATATCGTCGGCATCAAGGTGAAGGGTATCTCCAACTCTGATGGCAACACTCAGGCTGTCACTGCCGAGGGCATGAAGTTCACCACTGATGCTAACCTGCTGCCCGCCCGCGACACAGCCACGGAGCCCGGCGTGGTGGAACTCGTGGCCACCGAGGGTGCCAAGGAGTTCAAGGTCTACTTCTCTGGTCAGGCTCGTGTCCTGTTCGAGGTCTACACTGGTACCATCAGCGGCATCACCGACGTGAAGGCTGCTGCCCAGCAGAACGGCGTGATCTACAACCTGGCCGGCCAGAAGGTGTCTGAGGCCTACAAGGGTGTGGTCATCATGAACGGCAAAAAGGTCATCAAATAAAACGGAACAGCGTTGGTGAAGTAATACACTCACCATACAATTAAAAGGAGAATGCACCCAACGCGGTGCATTCTCTTTTTAGTAAACATGAGACTGTACTGCTATCAGTGTGATAGTTCTCATTTAACTATTCACTACTTACTAATGCTTTCTTCGGTTTGTTCCAATGGGAAGTCGGGCTCGTTCCGATAGGACTTTACTAGGGTAAAGTGCCATACCTTACTCCCTAAAGTGCCATTGTTTGATGCCGAAGGTGACGTTCGGAGCACCCGTAGATGACGCTTCTCGCTTGCACATACGGCTGTATATGATATTTTTTCCTTTATTATGGACAGTAGGACAGTGGACAGTACATATTTGAAAAATATATCGCGTACACGCGCGCGCGTACGCGTAGAAGTTTACAGAAACCTACTGTCCACTGTCCTACTGTCCATTCCTTGTCTTTCTTCTCTGTTGTTTTCCACTTTCATACTGCAAAGATACTAAAAAAAACTGGCGAATGCAAGCATTTTCCCGAAAAAGTTTCATGGACGGGCAAATATGGGAGATATTTTCATAACTCGGTATCCTATTTGGGTGTCCAGGGTGTCACTGCAAAGCGAGAATGCACCAACGACTCCTTAATATATAACCAATCAAAATTTGTAATTAGAAAATCAAAGAGGGGACGGCGTGATGCCGTCCCCTGATGATAGGATGTGATGGTGATTGTTACTTAACCACAATCTTTTTACCATTGACGATGTAGACACCCTTCTGGGCCTTCTGCATGCGGATGCCCTGCAGGTTGTACACACGGCTGTCGCCGGTGACAGTGGCAGGAGCAATCTCCTCGATGCCGTCGCTGGTGAGAGCCTCGGCGGCTTCGCCCAGACCACCCATCTCGTTGGCAGCGCGGACGGCGTAGGTAGCCGTGGCGTCATCGACGGTGTAGGTGGCGTCGGTGGTGAAGTCGACCACCTGGCCGTTCTTCACGATGGCAAAGAGCAGTGCATAGTTGCTGTTGTCCCATGTCAGGGTGGTGCCGGTCAACTTCACGTTGGCAGGAACGGGAGCCTGCTCGGTCAGCAGGGTAGGATCCCAGTCGCCGAACATATTGTGCAGGTTGCCAGCCTCGAGAGCCTCTTCGGCAGTGAGGACAGGATTGTTCTCATGACCATCGCCGAAGATCTTCTTACGACCGCTGAGGTCGATGACGCTGCCAGTAGAGGTGGTAGAGTTGTACTCGGCGAAGCGCTTGGGCCAGCCGCCGCTCATCTCGTTCCAGCCGATGGCAGAGGGAACCACATTCATTCTGGTGTCGATGAAGAGGGCAATAGGCGTGCCGCTGCCCCAAGGACGACCGAGGGTGTAGTTACCGTCTACGCCAGAACCTTCACCGTTGATGGTGCAGTCCTTGTAGACGTAGCCGTACTTGATGCTCTTAGAAGGCACGGCAGCATAGCCACCGGCAATCTGGCGAATCTCCACACCATTGAAGAATGCATCGCCCTTACCGCACATATAGTCGGTGCGTCCGCGCACGAAGCCGCCCTCGAAGTAGTAGAGGCCGTAGTCGTTGTTGCTGGTCCAGGTGTCCTGATAGCCGCTCAGACCGGTGTTCTTGTAGATGGTGCGGGTAGCCTTGTCCTGAACGGCCAGGTCGCGACCCGTGGCATCGTCCATGCCGCTCTCGATGGTCAGATCCTGGAAGTAGTAGTCGCTACCGCTGATCTGGAACACGTCGCTGTTGCCGATACCGTCGTACTTAGAGGTAGTACCATAGGTGCCGGCGAAGGTCTCGTTCTTGTCGATGCCGTTGGTGATGATCACGCCGTCGCGGCTCTCGCCGATGAACGAAACATTGCTGGTGTTGATGAACGTGATGCACTCAGGCACTTCGTAGCCGTTGACAGTCTTCATGGTCGAAGAGAGAGGAATGGTGTACTTGCCGTTCTTGATGAAGATGCGGTAGCGCACGTTCTTGTCGGCACGTGCCTGGGCGGCAGTGATGGCAGCCACCAGTTCGTCGGCGGTGCTGACCACCTGGTCGTACATCTTCTTCTCAATGCTCGGACGCTCCATCGTGGTGAATGTCAGCGTGATGGGCTCGGCCAGGAAGTTGTCGGTCAGGTCGCCCACGCTGTTGGCAGCCAGGTTGAAGGTGTACTCAATGCCATACTCCAGACCCTTGTACTCGAAGGTGACGGTCTTGCCGCTGACGGTCGGGGTGAGCGTCTCGTTGCCCAGAGTGGCCTTAGCGTCGGCCTTCACCTTGACGCGCTCGTCGAAGGTGAGCACAATCTTGCCAGTAGCCGATGCGCCGGTAGCACCATTCTCAGGAACGCTCGACACGAGTTTGGGAGCCGTGCCGTCGTCGACGAGTTTCGGCGTGCCGGTGATGAAGAACATGGCCAGCGTGTTGCCGTCGTTAGCCGATGCAGCACCGTCGACAGCAGAGGTCTTGTCGGCCAGCATACGGATGTAGAGGTCCTTCTGGTTGTTGGCAGCAGCAGGCATCTGCTCGCTGAACGCAGCCTCGGCCTTGGCACCAGTCATGGTGATGCTGCCGAACTTGGTCCAGGTCTCGCCGTCGAGAGAGTACTCGGCATTGTAGGTCTGGTAAGAGTTGTAGTTGTAGAGCATCATGAACTGCACCTTGATGTCGGTGAAGGCCTCGGCATTGACCTTGGTCTGCCAGTGCCAGTTGCCCACGTCGCCATTCTTGGTGCCTGTGCGCCAGTTGACGGCAGCACCCTTGAACGACTCGTAGCCACCGCCGCCGATGGTCGACTTGTCGAGCCAGCCCTGCGTCTCACCAGTCTCGGTGTTCACCAGGTTCAGGGCGTCGGCATCGTTGTCCTGGGCGGCGAAGTCAGCCTTACGGCCGCTTGCACCTGCGGTGTAGAAGTCCCAACCGGCAATGATGTCAGCCTCGGCATAAGAGGCCACGATGTTCTTGTTCTCGGTCATGGTGACGGTCTTGGTGCTGTTGGTCTCGCCGTCGTTCCAGTTGGTGAAGGTCACCAGACCCTCATACTGGTTGGCAACGAGTTGGACAGTAGCGCCTTCCTCATACATGTTCTTGCCTTCAACCACCGTAGGAGCGGGATTGATGGTCACCATGTAGTCGTTGGTGCCGTCGACGGTCAGAGCCAGTTCGTAGGTGTTCACCTTCTTGAAGTTGGCAGTCAGCGTCTCGTTGGCAGCCACGGCGTACTTGAACTTAGCCTCGGTAGATACTTCCTCGCCGGCAGCGTTGGTCCAGTTCACGAAGTCGTAGCCGAAGTTCTCAGTGGCGGTGAGGGTCACCTCCGTGCCAGCCTCGTACTCGTCAGCCTTCGGGTAGACATTGATGCTGCCAGCCTCCTCGGGAGCAGCCACGGTGGCGAGGGTGTACTTCTCAACCTCGGCCATGGTGCCGTTGATGAGGCCCTCGATATTGACATCGCTGAAGCCACCTTCCTTCGTACCACCGACGCCGACGGTTGCGGCGAGCGTCAGGGCTTCTCCAGACTTCAGGGCTTCCTGCTGCTCGGCAGTCAGATTGATGACCACCTGGTTCGTGTAGTTGCTGTTGCCTGCATACTTATCCTTGGTGGTGTCCTGATTAGCACGCGGAGCAGTGTAGTTGCCCAGCGTGATGGCTTCGCCTTCGCCAACCTTAGCAGTGACGGTAACGCCATTCTCTGCATCAGTGCCGAAGCGCTGGATCCAGAGGCTAATCTTTGTCGGGGTGAAGGTGAGGCCTGCAGAAGGCTTCACAACCCATTCCACAGCCTTGGTAGAGCCAGAAGGCCTGAACTTGACGAACGAAATGCCCTTAGCGGCATCGTCGGCAGTACGTGTGGCAACGCCAGTGATCTCCAGGTCGCCTATGTTGGCGGCTACGGTAGAGAATGCGTCATTGGGTGTTGCTGTGTAGTCAGAAATCTTGCCAGAGTCATTGAGTGGCCAATTGACGGTGGCTGCCTCGTTGGTGTAAGTCTTAGGACCACTCTGCACCACGGGCAGGACAACCTGGATGTAGCGGTAGTAAGAACCGTCGCCAATCACGATGTCAATGTTGTCTGCAGTGTTGGCAATGGTGTACTGCACAGTGCGATCGCCAGTCTTCTCATAGTCAGTCTGGCCGTCGATGGTAGTGGTGGTCGTAGCACTGTAAGACTCGATGGTCACCACGGCACCCTTGCAAGAAGGAATGGTCCATTTGGTTCCTCCGTTCATCTGTGCCCAGTCAGTCCAACCGCCGTTGTTGAACTTGCCACCGTTATTGGTGTCGAAGTCAGCCTTCACGTCGATGGTCTTGCCATTGACTGTAGCCTGAGCCACCCATACGCCCGTCTGGTTCTGGTAGCCCACGGTGGGAGCACCATCCTGACGCATGAAGTCGAACTTCAGCGTCACAGGCTCGGTGCGGTCGCTGAGGCTCACCTCGTTGGCGGTGAACTTAGCCGTAAGGGTTACGTCGCTTTCTGGAACGGTGAATTCGGAACCCACGGCATAGTCGTTAGTGCCGTCGGTCCAAGCGGTCATCGTCTTGCCTTCAACATACATGGTGAAGTTATTAGGCAGGGTGAAGGTCTTGCCAATCTCCATCTTGACAGCGGCAGGAACCACTACATCGCCAGCCTCACCGGCAGCAAACGTGACAGTTGCATCGCTCTTCAGGTCGGCAGGATCGACAGCCTCGACACTGATGAACGGGCAATAGCCGTTGTACTTGATGGTGAGCGTGGTGGGCTCAGTGCCCTTGTAGATTGTGTAACTGATGTTCTCGTCAGTGTTGTTGTGCCAGCAGTTGGCATTGCCTACGGTAAGTGCAGTCACGTTGCCGGCAGCATCGGTGATTGTTCCGTCCTGAGCACCAAATTGGCAGTTGCCCAGACCTACCTTCACGGGACCCTGTACTGGAACGGTGAATTCGCAGTTCACCCAGCCGTGCTGTGCGTCGTTGAAGCGAGCAGCATTGACGGTGAAGTTAGCCGTTGCGTCATCAAATGCTGTGGCAGTGTAGGTGCCGTCCTTGGCTACCTTCACGCCGAACTTATTGACCTTCGTGTCAAATGCATCTGCATTGGTCAACTGAACAGCAAAGTTCTGGAATCCAGTCTCTTCGCCAGGCTCCTCGCCACTGCGCTCGCCGGTAATCTCGATCTTCGTGATGAAGAGGTTAGTGCCGGTGGCGGCGCGGGTCAAGGTGATAGTCTTGCTGCCAGCAGCATCCTCAGGAACAGCGAGCGTAACGGTGTTAGGCTCGGTGCCGCGATTGCTGTCTGCTGCAGAAGCATCAGAAGCGTCGATGTTGACGAACTCCAGACCGGTAGTAGCAGTAGAAACGGTTGTGCTTCCATTCGCAAACTTCAGCAAAGCGCCCGTCTGCTTGTCGGCAGCGTTCTTATTGCGGTAAGCAGTGATGGCAATCTTGTCGCCAGCCTGCAGAGCCTCGTCGAGGGTAATGACAACGACGTTGGTCGAGAAGTCCTTGGCACCGCGGAGGCGAATGGTATTGTAAGTGCTATTCTTCATGTTGACATCGTCTGCAGTGAGGTCTGCACCCGAAGCGTCGGTAGCCGTCACAGTACCACCCTTCTGGGTGGCGCCTTCAGCACCGCCTTCCCATGAGAAGATCACTTTGCTTTCTGCGGCCGGCTCTTCCTGTGCGGGAACGGGATAGACAGCGGTGATGGCTTTATACCACGAGCCGCCGCCAACAACGATCTCCATGGTCTCTTCACTTCCTTCATATGTGTAGGTGTCATAGTTGCTGGCATAAGTGCCCTTCTCTCCGTTGAATGTGTTTTCGCCGGAGTCGCCCATTGTGTAGATGCTGTAGGAAGCACCCTTGCAGGCGGGAAGGATAAACTTCGTACCATTGTTCACCTGGATCCATTCACCATTCGAGTTGTTGAACTTGCCGCTTGTAGCGTCGATAGTCAGTTTTAGGTCGATGGTTTCGCCATTGATTGCAGCCTGGCCCACGATGAAGCCAGTATTGCGCTCAAAGCCGAGAAGCGGAGCACCGCCAGTTTTCTGGGTTGCATCCCAGGTTACAGAAACTTCTGCGGTGCGGTCGGCAAATTTCACGGTGTTGTCGGTGAAGACAGGAGTCAGCGTGATGTCCTCGCTGACGGTCACTTCTTCGCCAGCCTTATACTGCTTGGTGCCGTCGGTCCATGCGGTCAGGGTCTTGCCCTCAACATACAGAGTGGTGTTGGCAGGAACAGTTACCTTAGATCCAATCTCCATCTTCTTTTCTGCGGGAGCAATACCTTCAGCACCAGTTTCGCCAATGTTGAATGTGAGCGTGGCCTCACTAGGAATCTCAGAGGGATCAACAGACTCCACTGCGAAGTAGGGAACGTAAGAGCCGCCAGCAATAGTGAGAGTGGCTGCTTCACCTTTGTAATAAACAGAAACTATGTTCTTTGTCTTGTCCTGGTGATAGCAAGCACCAGTATTGGTTGTGAAGGCAGGCACAACTTCAGTGCCAGTGTCATCTTTCACGGTGACGTTGCCGCCCCAAGCGCAGGTGCCGAATGAAATCTTCACAGGGCCTTCTACCTTGACGGTAGCGGAGAAATTTTGCAGACCATGCTCGTTGCTGTGATATTTGCCAGTGATGGCGGCGTTTGCCGTTGCGTCATCGGCAGCCACACGGGTGAATGTGCCATCTGCGTTCATCTTCAAACCGGCAGTGGTGACGCTGGTCTCTTCTTTGGTAAAGAACGAACCATTGGTGAAGTCGGCCTTGATATCAAGCCAGCCAGTCGTAACGACAGCCTCTTCAATAGAAATTGGCTGGAACTGGATATTGTCGTTGTAGCGGCCAATGGCACCTACAATATTGTATGTCTTGCCATCTTCAGCAGTGGCAATCTCAAGTCCGAACTGGTTGTAGCCAGCCACGCTGACGTCACCTTTTGTCAGAGTCAAATTCTTGTTGTTGAGAGTATAAGTCACACCTTCAATCTTCACAACTTCATTGATGTGGTCTGCGGTGATGTAACTCAGGTCGACGGGCTCGTACGCGACAGTCTCTTCGCGGTCTGCATAGACAGTTAGATCCGCATCTGGAACAGCCTCGAAAAGTTTGTTGTAGAAAGAGACTGAGCCTTTCCAGCCGGGCTCGATGTATTTGCCGACTTCGGCAGCATTTGTCTTATTGCCAGTGCCGTCATAAATCAGACAGGCTCCGGTCTCGTCCTTCACAAATACATATTTTGTGGTAGGCTTGGCCACTACCAATAGTGACTTTCCATCGAACTGGAACTTCGTACCATTCTCAAGGGCGTTCAATTCCAATACGGTTTGAAGCGTAGGATGCACTGCGGCAACCTTCGTCGCGATAGCACTCGTGGCATCGCCCTTCACAGCAATCGCCTTCACGGTCTTCGTCTCATTAAGAGAGAATGGGGCACTATATGCCTCACTTGAGGCCGATGGGTCAGTGCCGTCAAGTGTGTAGTGGATGGCAGCACCTTCAGTGGCAGATGTGATGCTCACATTCACCGATCCGTATTGTAACTCCTCTACGGAAATCACAGGAGTAGCAACTGTAGCGGCAGGAGTTTCACCAGCCGCATAGTAGAACTCCATTTTCTGAATGCGGGCATGACCGCTGGTTCCGCCACGGGTGACTGTGAATTCAGTGGCTGATCCACTCCAAGTGGATGTCTCACTGTCGTAGTTGCCCGTGTCAACCGTCGGGTTGTTAAGGTCGTAGCTACTGCTGCTGAATGTGAACACAACTTTCTCAATTGTCTTCGTGTTAGAAGAAATCTTCACAGTGTTTCCACCATACATGCGGACTGCAGTGCCCGTGTTGTAGTACTTGGGTGCGTTGCTGCTCGTACCCTTGTCGAATGAGAGCGTCACGTTCGTGCCCTGTACAGTCGTTACTTCTGCAGCGTTTTCGTAGCCCAAAGCCGAGAAGTCAATAGTCTCGTCTTGTGCAAACGCCAATCCCCCAAAGAACATGACAAGCATGCTCAGCAGGGAAAATCGTAATAGTTTGTACTTCATACGTTTTGTTTGTTAGTTAATAATAAAGTTGTTTTAGTAAAGATTCAAATCAGATGGCAAAATTACAAAGAAAATCTGATAACGCCAAATTTTTCTTAAAGATTAACAGGCAATAATTTCATCTTAGAAAAACTGGCGGCGACCGAAGCCACTGCCAGTAGGGAAAAACGAGCCTTAAGGAATGATGTTATCTCACAATGATTTTGTGGCCTTCAATGACATAGAGGAAGGGAAAAGTTGTTCCTTTTTTAGTAAGTTCAAGTTAGTAAAATTAGGTTTGTTGGGTGCAAAGGTACGAAATAAGAGCGACAAAAAGATAGCAAAAATCAAGTATTCGTATCTTTTTGAAAAGATTTTCTCGAAAAAGGTTTGCAGTTTAATATATTATTAGTACCTTTGCGGCCAAATTAAAGACAACCATTATGAGCCAAGTTATTAAGCCGATAGGCTATCAGCGCCTGCTCGACATGCGTCAGACGGAGCAGGGCATCAAATTGATAAAAGAGTTTTTTCAGGCTAACCTCAGCACTGAACTGCGTTTGCGTCGTGTGACTGCCCCCCTCTTTGTGTTGAAGGGCCTGGGCATCAACGACGACTTGAACGGCGTGGAGCGTGCTGTCACCTTCCCCATCAAGGATCTGGGCGATGCCCGTGCCGAGGTGGTTCACTCGCTGGCCAAGTGGAAGCGTCTGACGCTAGCCGAATATGAGATAGAACGCGGCTATGGCATCTATACCGATATGAATGCCATCCGTGCCGACGAGGAACTGGACAACCTGCACTCGCTCTATGTAGACCAGTGGGACTGGGAGGCCGTCATCAGCCGGGAAGACCGCACGCTGGCCTTCCTGAAGAATATCGTGGAGCGCATCTACGCGGCCATCCGCCGGACAGAATACCTGGTGTGTGAGACCTATCCGCAGATCAAGCCCTTCCTGCCGGAGAAGATCCACTTCATCCATGCCGAGGAACTGCTGCGCATGTATCCCGACAAGACGCCCAAGGAGCGCGAGGATGCCATCTGTGAGGCCTATGGTGCCGTCTTCATCATTGGCATCGGTGGCAAACTCTCCAACGGAGAGAAGCACGACGGCCGCGCACCAGACTATGACGACTGGTCGACGGTGGCCGAGGATGGGCGTCAGGGCCTGAACGGCGACATTCTGATCTGGTATCCCGTGCTGGGCCGCTCGTTCGAACTGTCTTCTATGGGAATCCGTGTGGACAAGGAGAGCCTGCTGCGCCAGTTGAAGATAGAGGGGCAGGAAGCCCGCAAGCAACTCTTCTTCCATCAGCAACTGCTCAACGACCGCCTGCCGCTCTCCATTGGTGGCGGTATCGGCCAGAGCCGTCTCTGCATGGTGCTGCTCCACAAAGCCCACATCGGCGAGATTCAGGCCAGCATCTGGCCCGACGAGATGCGGCAGGAGTGCAAGGCACTGGGTATGCCTCTGATTTGAAAGGTAAAAAGGTAAAAAAGTAAAAAGAGACAAAAAATAAGGGGTGGAAAGTGATGGCTTTTCACTTCTTTTTTGTATCTTTGCAAGCGCAAAAGAAAGTTACCTTATGGAATATATTGTTTCGGCACGAAAATACCGCCCGATGTCGTTCGACACCGTCGTGGGCCAGTCGGCGCTGACCACCACGCTGAAGAACGCGGTGAAGAGCGGCAAACTGGCCCATGCCTATCTGTTTTGCGGTCCGCGAGGCGTCGGCAAGACCACCTGTGCCCGTATCTTCGCCAAGGCCATCAACTGTCAGAACCCGACGGCCGACGGCGAGGCCTGTAACGAGTGCGAGAGTTGTCTGTCGTTCAACGAGCAGCGTTCGCTGAACATTTTTGAACTCGATGCCGCCTCCAACAACAGCGTGGAGCACATCAAGACGCTGATGGAGCAGACCCGCATCCCGCCGCAGGTGGGCAAGTACAAGGTCTTCATCATCGACGAGGTGCACATGCTCTCGACGGCCGCCTTCAACGCCTTCCTGAAGACGCTGGAGGAGCCGCCTGCACATGTCATCTTTATCCTGGCCACCACCGAGAAGCATAAGATCCTGCCCACCATCCTCAGCCGTTGCCAGATCTACGACTTCGAGCGCATGACGGTGCAGAACACCATCGCCCACCTGAAGAGTGTGGCAGAGAAGGAGGGTATCCAGTATGAGGAGGAGGCGCTGGCCGTGATTGCCGAGAAGGCCGACGGCGGTATGCGCGACGCCCTGAGCATCTTCGACCAGGCGGCCTCGTTCTGTCAGGGCAACATCACCTACCAGAAGGTGATTGAAGACCTGAACGTGCTCGACTCGGAGTACTATTTCCGCATCATCGACCTCTCTATTAATAATAAGGTGGGCGACATCATGGTGCTGCTCAACGATGTGGTGAACAAAGGCTTTGATGGCGGCCTACTCATCCAGGGCCTGGCCAAGCACGTTCGCAATGTGCTGATGGCCAAGGATCCGCAGACCCTGCCCCTGCTGGAGGTGAGCGAACAGGCCAAGCAGCGCTACACCGAGCAGGCCCAGCGGGCCGATACCCGCTTCCTCTATGGTGCCCTGCGCCTGATGAACCAGTGCGACATCAACTACCGTCAGTCCAGCAATAAGCGTCTGCTCGTGGAACTGACGCTCATCGAGATAGCACAACTGACGCAACCCGAGGATGTGCCGGCCAATGGGCGTAAGCCCAGAAGATTGAAATCCCTGTTTAAACAACTGATTCGTCAGGCGCAGCCCAAGCAGTCGGCCCCGCAGGTAGCCGCCGCTGCGCCCCAGAGTCATGCTCAGAGTCCTCAGAGTAGTCAGAAGACTCCAGATGTAACGAAGCCCCAGAGCACCCCGCTCTCTCAGGGCCCCTCTCTGAAAGTGTCCAGCCTTGGTATGTCGTGGAGCAATCTGCGCCAGCAAGGCAAACCGCAGAAGATGCAGATACTGCCCGGCACCCAAGGCATAGAAACGAAAGCCGGACCGGAGAACGTGGTCTTCTCGCAGGAAGACCTGGAACTGCAATGGATGTCAATGTGCAATCGCATGCCCCAGAAACTGAGCGGCATTGCCACCCGCATGAAGAATATGAATCCCGTCATCGTGGATATGCCTGCCGTTGAGGTGGTCGTGGCCAACGAGATCATCAAGGCCGAGGTGGAACAAATCAAGGGCAGCATCGTCAGCACCCTGAAACTCCATCTGCACAACAGCGAAATCACCCTGACTGTGAAAGTGGCTGAAATGGGGGAGAGGGAGAAGGTGCTCTCCCGCCGCGAACAGTTTGAGGAGATGGTCAAGCAGAATCCGTCAGTGGGTAAATTGTGGAAAGTGTTCGACTTGGAATTAGCATAATATTAGCGTAGAATATGAAGAAGGTAAAAGACATCTTGAAGCGCTTCATCAACATTCCCTATATGAAGTATATAGTGGTGTTGGTGCTGGGCGTCGTGTTGATTGGGTTTGTCGGTTCCAACAGCGTGCTGGCCCATTTCGGCTATAAGCAGCGCATCAGCGAGTTGAACGACGAGATTGAATACTACGAGGGTGAGTATTCGCGTGATCAGGCTCGCATCCATCAACTCCAGACCGATCCTAAGGCTATGGAGGAGATAGCCCGTGAGCGTTATTTCATGAAGCACGCCGACGAGGACATCTTCGTGTTGAGCGACGATGAGCGCGACCCGCTCGCTAAGAAATCTGCCGATGAAACCGTTGAGTAAGTGGCAGAATGCCATCTTCGTCGTAGGCGCGGTACTGATGGTCATCGGGGCAGCCAGCAGCATCCTTCGCTGGCAGTACTATCCCTATGTCTTCTCCATCGGAGCCATCGGCTATGCCGTTGTCCAGATGATGCAGCAGTATGAGGGCAATAGTTTCGTCGTCCGTCGTCTGTTGCGCATTCAGGTCATCAGCGATCTGCTCCTGATTCTGACGGGCGTCCTCATGTTTGCCAACGAGGGCAATGCCTTCGGCCTGGAATGGCTCAACTATCTCAATTACGTGCAGAACAACTGGGTGGTGACCCTCCTCCTGGCAGCCATCTTGCAACTGTATACAACCTACCGAATAGGCAAGGAACTGGAAAAAGAGGCAAAAAAACTATAAAAGTTTGCGCAATTGTTTTAAATTGCGCAAATTTTTTTCCGTAGTTCAATATATCGTTGTACATTTGCAGGTGCAGAACAAACGAACTTTATGAAAAAAGTACTCTACCTGATTGCCTGTGTGGCTGTGTTGGCGTCATGCGCCGATCAATATAACATCCAAGGATCGTCGACAGTGTCGGTCCTCGATGGTAGCAAACTCTACCTGAAGGTCCTCAAGGATAAAGACCTGTCGACCCTCGACTCCTGTGAGGTGGTGCACGGACAGTTCCATTTTGCCGGACTGCTCGATACCACCTATATGGCTTCGCTCTATATGGGCGACCAGAGCATCATGCCGCTGGTGGTGGAGCAGGGCAACATCGTCATCCGCATTGACAATGCCCAGCAGAAGGTGACGGGATCGCCATTGAACGATGCCCTCTATGACTTCCTCGACAAGCACACCCGTCTGCAGAACCAACTTCAGGAACTGGATCATCGCTTCAGTCAGATGCTGCTCAACGGTATCGACGAGGAAGAGATCAACCTCACGTTGTCGGCCGAGGCTGCTGTGATAGACCAGCAGGAGGACAGTCTGGTGAGTGACTTCGTGGTGGCCAACTTCGAGAATGTGCTCGGCCCGTTTGTCTTCATTCAGATGAGTTCGTCGGTGCCTCAGGTGGAGCATATCATGAGCAAGGCACCTGAATCGTTTAAGCGCGTTCCGTCGGTTGCCGAGTTCTACAAGACGGTCACCGACACGGGTGACGCGCTGCACAGGCCGGAGCCTGTGGCACCTGCAGCCGACGGCGAGATCGACGATGCCACCATACAAGATATCCTGAACGGCAATGGCAACACTCATTAAGGGAGCACGCATTGTCAACGAGGGTCGCTGCTTCGATGGCTCCATCGTCATCGACGACGAGAAGATTGTAGACATCATTGAGGGTGACGCCCCTCTCACCTCTCATCTCTCACCTCTCACTACTATCGACGCTTCCTGCTGCTATGTGCTGCCCGGCGTCATTGATACCCACGTACATTTCCGCGAACCCGGCATGACCGAGAAGGCCGACATCGAGAGCGAGAGCC
The DNA here is from genome assembly GCA_017483805.1 of Prevotella sp. Classification (GTDB taxonomy): domain Bacteria; phylum Bacteroidota; class Bacteroidia; order Bacteroidales; family Bacteroidaceae; genus Prevotella. Next base: position 7,164 of record JAFUUL010000144.1, on the reverse strand, counting down.
GTGCTGCTGCTGCCGGTGGCGTGACTTCCTACTTCGAGATGCCCAACACGGTGCCCCAGACCACGACGCTCGAGGCCTTGGACGAGAAGTTCCGTCGGGCCGCAGAGAGCAGTCATGTCAACTATACTTTCTTCTTTGGCGCTACCAACGACAATGTGGGACTCTTCAGCCAACTGGACCCGCATCGCGTTCCCGGCATCAAACTCTTCATGGGCAGCAGTACGGGCAATATGCTTGTCGACCGCGATGAGGCCCTCGACAGGATTTTCGCCTCGGCCAAGTTGCCCATCATGGCCCATTGCGAGGATACGGCCATCATCAATCGGAATATGGCGCTGGCCAAGCAGGGCCACGGCGACGATCCCGATGTCAGCCTCCATCCCCTCATTCGCAGCGAGGAGGCCTGCCTGAAGTCCACCGAGAAGGCCGTCGCTTTGGCCAAGAAGCACCATGCCCGCCTCCATGTGGCCCATCTCTCCACCGCTGAGGAACTGGAACTCTTCCCCTCATGTTCTGCAGGCAGCGATTCCATTGCGGCAACCATCACTGCCGAGGCCACCGTCGGCCATCTCTATTTCTCCATGCTCGACTACCAGCGCCTGGGAGCACGCATCAAAGTGAACCCCGCCATCAAGAGTCCCGTCGACCAGTTCATGCTGCGCGAGTCGCTCAACGATGGCCGCCTCACCACCATCGCCACCGACCATGCCCCCCATCTGCTCTCGCAGAAGCAGGGCGGCTGTGCCCGGGCTGCCAGCGGTATGCCGATGGTGCAGTTCTCGCTGCCCACGATGCTCGAATTGGTAGACCAGAAGGTGCTCACCATCGAGCGGCTGGTGGAACTGATGGTCCACAATCCTGCCCGTCTGTTCGAGGTGCGTCAGCGAGGCTTCATCCGCCTGGGCTACCAGGCCGACGTGGTCATTGTCCGTCCCCGCAGTCCTTGGACGGTGACGCCCGATGTCATCGAGAGCAAGTGCAAGTGGAGCCCCATGGAGGGCCATACCTTCAACTGGCGGGTCGAGCAGACCTTCTGCAACGGACACCTTGTTTATAATAATGGGGTGGTGGACCGCACCTACATCGGTCAGCCTCTGGCGTTCAGATGAGACTCACCTATCATATCAGCGATGTGGCGCCCTACATCAACTGGGCCTACTTCTACTTCGCCTGGCAACTGAAGGACGAGACGGAACAGCAGCGGATCAGAAGTGAGGCGGAAGCCTTTCTGGACGACCTGAACGGCACCTATCGGACTCACGCCCTCTTCCGTATTCTCGATGCCCATGCTGCTGACGATGATATCGTGCTCGATGGAGTGGGGGAGCGCATCCCCCTGCTGCGCCAGCAGACGGCAGGCACCGATTACCTCTGTCTCTCCGACTTTGTTGCGCCATATCCCGCCTCTCACCTCTCCCAGGTGGGCCTCTTTGCTACCAGCGTCGATGCCGGCATGGAGACCGACTTCGACCATGACCCCTACCAGAAGATGATGGCGCAACTGCTGGCCGACCGTCTGGCCGAAGCCACGGCCGAACGGATGCACGAAGAGGTGAGGAAGCACTACTGGGGCTATGCCCCCGATGAGCATCTCAGCATCCACGAGATGCAGCAGGAGCACTTCCAGGGCATCCGCCCGGCCGTGGGCTATCCCTCGCTGCCCGATGCCAGCCTCAATTTCCTGCTCGACCGTCTGCTGGATATGCGCCAGATAGGCATCACGCTCACTGAGAGCGGAGCCATGCGGCCCCATGCCAGCGTGTCGGGGCTGATGATGGCCCATCCCAAGGCCCGCTATTTCTCTGTCGGCAAGATTGGCGAAGACCAGTTGCGCGACTATGCCCGCCGTCGCGGGATGGCGGTAGATGTATTACGAAAATTCCTGACCGCAAACCTATGATACAGTTTTCTTTCCTCACTATACAGTTCTCCATTGTGGCAGCACGCACATTGTTGCCTCCCGACACCTATATAACGATAGGGTGGTGGATTGTCGGCATATTGACAGTCGTTGGTCTGCTGGTGCTGTGGCGTAGTCGGCGGCGGTGGCTGAAGCGGGGCGTGGCCGTGGCCGTGCCGCTGCTGTGGATAGCCTTCGTCTATGGTGCCTACTTCGGCATCTATCGCCTGGAGGTGCGCCATGTGGAACTGGCCTTCGACGACCTGCCGCCAGCCTTCGACGGCTATCGCATCGTGCAGTTCAGCGATGTCCATGTGGGTACGCTCACCGGCAGTCGCCGTCAGATCCTGGAGCGTGCCATCGACAGCATCAATGCTCAGCAGGCCGATGCCGTCGTCTTCACTGGCGACCTGCAGAACATCCACCCCAACGAACTGGAGCCCTTCATCGACCTGCTGAACACCGTGAAGGGCAAGGACGGCGTCTTTGCCGTGAAGGGCAACCACGACTACCCCATGTACGTGGAGGACCTGAGGCAGAAAGACGATGACTCCTACTATCGCATGCTGCTCGACGAGGAGATATGCTGGAACAACCTTGACAACAGTCGTTTCATCGTGGAGCGTGGTGATGAGCGCATCGTCATTGCCGGCATGGAGAACGATGGCGACGGCGAGCGCTTCCCGCAGAGGGGAAATGTGCAGCGCGCCCTGTCGGGGATCAGTCACGAGGATTTCGTCGTGATGCTCGAACACGACCCCACCTCTTGGCGGCGCAAGATCCTGCGTGAGTGCCATGCCCAACTCACCCTTAGCGGTCATACGCATGGCGGGCAGGTCTCACTCTTCGGCTTGTCGCCGGCAAGCCTGGTCTACAGCGAGTCGGAAGGCCTCTATTGCATCGCCGGCCGCTATCTCTACGTGACCAAAGGCCTGAGCGGCGTGGTGCCCTTCCGTCTGGGAGCCACACCCGAGATTGTTGTTATCACTTTAAGAAAGAAATAGGTTCATGAAACAGGTGCTTCACTTCTTCTATTGTCTCTACCAACTGTTCATCGCCCTGCCGCTGGGCATCGTCGTCACGGTGGTGCTCACCATCCCCATCATCATCGGCTGTGCCCTTGGCTATGGTCACTTCTGGGGCTACTATCCCGCTCACATCTGGGCCCGCATCGTGCTCTGGCTGCTGCTCATCCCGGTCAAGGTGGACGGACGGCAGAATCTGGAGAAGCGGCAGTCCTATGTCTTCGTGGCCAACCACCAGGGGGCTTTCGATATCTTCCTCATCTACGGCTATCTGAACCGCAACTTCAAGTGGATGATGAAGTACCAGTTGCGCCGTATGCCGCTCATCGGCTATGCCTGCGAGAAGTCTCACCAGATTTTCGTCGACAAGCGCGGCCCCAAGAAGATCAAGGCCACCTACGATGCCGCCCGCGAGACGCTGAAGGGCGGCACCAGCGTGACCCTCTTCCCCGAGGGCTCCCGCACCTACACTGGTCACATGGGAGAGTTCAAGCGTGGTGCCTTTGCCCTGGCCGACGAACTGCAGTTGCCGGTCGTTCCCCTGACCATCAACGGCTCCTTCGACATCATGCCCCGAACCCGTGATATGCACTTTGCCCGCTGGCATCGCCTCACGCTCACCTTCCACGACCCCATCTATCCCGTCGGTCAAGGTTCCGATAACGTCGAGGCCACAAAAAATCAGGCCTACGACAGCGTCATGTCTGCCTTAGTGCCTGAATATCAAGGTTTCGTGGAGAATCCGGACCAGTAAGTCCCTAACTCTTGATTTTAGGATAATTCCTCGTCCAGCCGTCCCAGCGCAGACGCATCACGCCGAAGAACGCCTCGCCGAAGATGCCGCCAGACATCTTGCTCGTGCCCTCCTTGCGGTTCACGAAGATGACAGGCACCTCCTTGATCTTGAAGCCGATGCGCCAGGCCGTGAACTTCATCTCGATCTGGAAGCCGTAGCCCTTGAAGCGTATCTTGTCCAGTTCGATGGTCTCCAGCACGCGCCGCTTGTAGCACTTGAAGCCCGCCGTCGTGTCGTGGATGGGGAATCCCGTCACGATGCGCACATACTGCGAGGCGAAGTAACTCATCAGCACGCGGCCCATCGGCCAGTTCACCACGTTCACGCCGGTGATGTAGCGCGAACCGATGGCCACGTCGTAGCCCTCGTCGTGGCAGGCGGCATAGAGGCGCGGCAGGTCGTTGGGGTCGTGACTGAAGTCGGCATCCATCTCGAAGACATACTCATAGTCGCGCTCCAAGGCCCACTTGAAACCGGCGATGTAGGCCGTGCCCAGTCCCAGTTTGCCCTTGCGCTCCACGATGAACAGGCGGTCGCTGAACTCCTCGGCCATCAGCCCCTTCACGATGTCGGCAGTGCCGTCGGGCGAACCGTCGTCTATCACCAGTATGTGGAAACACTTCTCCAGACCGAAGACGGCCCGGATGATCTTCTCGATGTTCTCCTTCTCGTTATAGGTAGGAATGATAACGATGCAGTCACTCTGATTCATAGTCTTATGATTTTCTATTGCAAAGGTAATGCAAACCATCCGAATAACCAAATTTTCATTCGGAAAATCTCAATTTAATTTGGTTTTTCGCTCACTTATTCGTACCTTTGTACCCCGAAACGTAAAAAGACTTCAATTTATAGTTATGATGAAAATAGGTTTCGACAACGAGAAATATCTCAGAATTCAGTCAGAACACATCAAGGAACGTATAGCCCAGTTCGACGGCAAACTCTATCTCGAACTCGGCGGCAAACTCTTCGACGACCATCATGCCTCCCGCGTCCTGCCCGGCTTCAAGCCCGACAGCAAACTGCGTATGTTCCGCCAGTTGGCCGACAGCATCGAGATCGTCATCGTCATCAGTGCCGAGGACATCGAGAAGAACAAGGTGCGTGCCGACCTAGGCATCACCTACGACGAGGATGTGCTCCGTCTGCGCGACGAGTTCCAGAGCCGCGGCTTCATGGTCGGCTCGGTGGTCATCACCCACTACAACGGCCAACATGCCGCCGATGCCTTCCGTCACCGCCTGGAGCGACTGGACATCAAGTCCTATATACATTATCTCATCGACGGCTATCCCCACAACGTGGAACTCATTGCCAGCGACGATGGCTTCGGCAAGAATGACTATGTGGAGACCACTCGCCCCCTGGTCATCGTCACCGCCCCCGGCCCCGGCAGCGGCAAGATGGCCGTCTGCCTCTCCCAACTCTACAACGAGAACAAGCGGGGCGTGCGGGCTGGCTATGCCAAGTTTGAGACCTTCCCCGTGTGGAACCTGCCGCTGAAGCATCCCGTCAACATCGCCTACGAGGCCGCCACCGCCGACCTCAACGATGTCAACATGATCGACCCCTTCCATCTGGAGGCCTACGACAAGATTGCAGTCAACTACAACCGCGACATCGAGATATTCCCTGTGCTCAACGCCCTGTTCGAGGGTATCTACGGCGAGAATCCCTACAAGTCACCCACCGACATGGGAGTCAATATGGTGGGCTTCTGCATCAGCGACGATGAGGTGTGCTGTCAGGCCTCCCGCGACGAGATCATCCGCCGCTACTACTCGGCCACCAACAAACTGGCCGACGGCATCGACGCCGAGCGTGAGGTCAACAAGATCCTGCTGCTCTTCAATCAGGCCAAGATCACCACGGCCTATCGTCGTGTCACCGTGGCCGCCCAGGCCAAGCAGGAACTCAGCGGCCACACCGCCGCCGCCATCGAACTGTCCGACGGCACCATCATCACCTCCAAGTCGTCGCCCCTGCTCGGTTGCAGTGCAGCCCTGCTGCTTAATGCCACCAAGCATCTGGCCGGCATCAGCCACGACGTGAAACTCATCCCCCAGAGCATGATCGAGCCCATCCAGAAGACCAAGATCGAGTATCTCGGCGGCAAGAATCCCCGCCTGCATACCGACGAGGTGCTTGTGGCCCTCTCCGTCCTCTCCCAGAACGACGAGCGTTGCCGCCGTGCCCTGGAGCAGTTGCCCAGCCTGCGCGACTGTCAGGTCCACAGCACCGTCATGCTCAGCGAGGTAGACCGCAAGATCTTCAAGAAACTCGGTTGCGGCCTCACCTGCGATCCAGTGCGGAAGAAGTGATACACCTATTTATATCTAAAGAAGGAAGCCTCGTTGCTTCCTTTTTAAGTCTCGATTATTTTTCGTACTTTTGCACTTATGAACAAAACTTTGATACCTGAAGACAACTCGATAGAGAGCATCAAGAAACGCGAAAAGATAATCCGCGACTTCTACCGTGAGTGGAAAGAGCAGAATCCGTCGCAACGAAAGTTCAATGTGGCGCTGAAAGACTACATCAACATCCGCATGGTGTCTATCGTAGAGACCAGCGAGCACGCTGCAAAGACCTATCTCTCTACGATTGCCGTGCTGCAACTCGATGCTATTTTGATGGGAGCCAAGAAGGTTTCCATCAAGAAGACCAAGCCAGGCAACAAGAATCAGCAACCGTTTGAAAGGATGATGATCATGGAGTACGACGTTGCCTTTATCGGGCGTGTGAAGATGACGGTAGGCATCAGACGGCGCACTCACGAGAAGGTGCAGTACTGCATCACCGCCATACAAAGTTTATGACAACAAGAAAGGCATCCTCATCGGATGCCTCTTATTTTGCCCCTCATGCGTGGAGGAGGGCTACACTTTCGTGTGATGCTATGCTGGCGGGGACTTCGCACTGCCCATATACATCGTCCTCTCACGACTTACTTTCTGGGTGCAAAGATAGGCATAATTTCTTAATCTTGCAAGTTTTTATGCAAGTTTTTGGCTTTGAGACATCAAAATTCAAAATTTCTTATTATCCGAGGAGTCGAATGATCTGCATTCTTGGTGATGCCACATCCTTCATAGCCAGCAAGAGACGCTCCCGTTTGGTGAACATGGAGAAAGACAGTATGGAGAGGTGACCTTGACAATAGAACCCAATCGTGAACTGAGAGGACGGATTCTGATGTATGGCGAAGGTCTTGAAGTTATGGAGCCTCTATATTTGCGAGAGCAGATTAAAAGCATTCTCAAGCAGCAGTTGGAACATTATTTGGATGACAAATAACATATTCAAGTTTCGCAAGTTGCTAACTTGCCAGTTTTAATTGATAGATTTCAATAAAATGAGAGAGTTTGTCCGACCGATTCACAAGCATATCAAGGATTTGTCCATCCTCGATATTGAAGCACTCTGCGATTTCGCGGACG
>JAFUUL010000090.1 GCA_017483805.1 Prevotella sp. | reverse complement strand
CGTACCTTTGCACCCGCAAACGAAAGGAATGCAGTGACACAATGGTGCCTTAGCTCAGTTGGTAGAGCATCGGACTGAAAATCCGTGTGTCCCCGGTTCGATTCCTGGAGGTACCACTCCTCCTTTCATTATGAATCCCGTAAAAGTCAAGCGGACTGGAGCGGGATTTTTTTTGTGCCCCTATGCTTCCCGTTCCTTCACCAGATAGACCATCCCCCTGCTCCGACGGGTACTCTCGAAGCGATACTCCGGACGGCTGAGGATCTGGCCGATGCGGACAAAGGTGCCGCTGTCCTCCTGATAGGCGCCGCGGAAGACCTCCTTCAGGCGGGCTGAGATCTGCGGCAGCGTCAGCCACTGGCCCACCTCGCCCTCCTGGGGACGGTCGAAGACGCTGAGCACCATCTCGCCCAGGCCGTTTAGGCGCTGGAACTGTAGGTTGTGGCGCATCAGCGCCTGCTCCTCGTCCTTGGTCAGGAAGTAGCGCAGCCGCTGCACGTCCACCTCTTCCTTCAGTTGGGCGTAGAGTTGGTCGTACTCCACGGGCGTCTCGAAGTCGATGTTGCCGTCCACCAGCACGCAGACAAAGCGGCGCGAGCCCGTCGGGTCGGTCAGGGGCGTGGTCTCGTTGGTGGTGCCGATGAACGAGGCATAGCGGCGGTGGCTGCTGTAGGCCTTGCCGTAGGGCGGACGGTACTTCAGGTCGGCCGTCGAGACGAGGTACTTCAGCACGATCTGCTGCCGCTGCGTGATCTTGTCGAACTCGTCGAGGTTGATCAGCGCGAACGACGTGAGGCCCAGGTTCAGGTCCTGCTCGTTCTTGAACGAGATGCGGTCGTTGTAGTAGTCGCGCAGGTCGCGGGGCAGCAGGATGCGGCAAAAACTGGACTTGCCGCAGCCCTGACGGCCAATTAAAAGAGGTACGAGCGCGTTGCCCGTGAGTTGGCCCTTGCCCTTCCACATGGCCACCATCGACCGCATCCAGATGTGGAACAGTCTGGGCCATGCCTCATAGCCGGTTTTTACGCGCCTGGCCAGCGGCTCCACACGGTCGCGGCCGTCCCAGCGGGGCAGGTGCTCCAGGAAGTCGTCCATCGGGTCGTAGGGCATGATGTCGTTCGAGTTCACGTAGCGGCGTATGTCCTTGTCCCAGCACTTGATGCCCTGCGACATGGCCCGCATGGTGATCGAGTTGCGGGCCTCCTCCGTCAGGTCCTGGAACGAGAAGCCCAGCCCCGTCCGCATCCGGTATTCGGCCACGCCGCGCATCACGTTCTTGCGCAGTTCGTAGTTCGTGTTCAGGAAGATGTCTATCTTCATCGCCAGCAGCGTCTCGGCGGGGATGGTCTTCAGCGGGTTCGGCTGGTCCATCCGCTGGCGGTACTGGCGCACATGCTCCTCATGGTAGGCATTCTCGAAGGCCTTGCGCACCACGTCGGGCTCATTGCCCAGCGTCACGTTGAACATGGCCTGCCGCTGGGCAAAGGCCATGTCGAGCCCCGTCTGCTGACAGTAGCCGGCCAGCCGCGTCAGCAGCACGCCCTTACGCTCCTCTTCGTCGCCGATGGTCTCCGTGTCGTCGTAGGCCTTGGCCAGATTGTACTGGTAGATAAGCCGCATCGAGTGGTAGCGGCTGCGGCCGGGCACGATGTCCTCCGGCTCCGAGCCCTTCGGCTGCAGCGGCTTCAGTGCCTCGGCCAGGTCCGACGAGTCAGTATAGAACGGGATGGCCGACGGGTTGTACACCAGGTCGGCGTCGCTGCTCATGTAGCACGTGCGCTCCAGCCGCGGTTCCAGTTTGTCGATGGTCACGCCCAGTTGGGCGTTGTAGGCCAGACGGGCCTTCTCGTAGAGGTTCAGATGGAAGTGGCTCACGGCCTCGTCGCCCTCGGGCAGGTTGTCGCCGCCGCCCAGCAGGGCCCCTCGGCACACTATCTTCACGCTCAGTCCGCTGGCGCCGACAAAGGCCATCAGCGTCTGCGGCATCAGTGCCGCCCCGCGCCTCACGGCCACCGCCTCCTCGTAACTCGACAGGTTGTTCACCTCGAGCAGCACCAGCCCCGTGTAGCCCTTGCGGATGCGCTGGCCCTTGCGGTTCTCCCATTCGGCGGCGAAGCAGACGCGCGGAATCTTGGCGGTCACGCTGCCAGCCCCCACAACGCTGCCGTTCTCCCGACGTGACAGTTGCACCAGGTCGATGATGCCCCGCAGGTCGTTCACCTCCACCACATATTCGCGCCTCTGTATCATGCGGGCCACCTCTTCGATGTCCAGCCCCTTGAGTGTCTCCGTGTTACGATAGTTCTTAACGATAGTTACCTTTGTCATTGCATTACTTGTTTTTAGATTTGCCTACAAAGGTACAAAATTAAAACCATATCTCCAAGAGAATTATAATAAAAAAGAAATGAAACCTACATTTTTCCATCTTTACGTCTGACATTCAAATGATTAAACAATGTATGCTTGCTCAAAAATAGAGATTAATCCTACATCATCAGCCAGTTTTCAGATTCATATCACCGCTATTTTAGAGTTCTTCCAATAATAGTTTCCACTTATTCCAATAAAGGGAACTGATTGTTTCTCCAGTAGAAACACTCTGTTTCTCCAGTAGAAACAAAGTGTTTCCATTATAGATACTATTAAGGAACTGCTTGTAAATCAGTCAAATAGTTACAATATCCGTATAACTATATTGTAATATACACATAGATAGTGTATGCTTTATCTCAAAAATTAATCAACCATACATCATATAAATAATTTATACTCAATAAGTTAATACTAATAATGTATGCTTTCAGAAAAAAATAGAATCAGAAAATAGAATCAATGTAAATTACAATCACAAAGAAACGACAGATACACTCCTTTCATTATTAAAATCTCCCAAATCGATACGTTAATCCCATCTGGAAGTTGGTACGGACTGGGTATTCGGCAAGGAGTGCATCAATCTTTGCCTTCATGTCGTTGTTTGGCGAAATGATGTCAAGGAAGTATTTAAATTTGTCGAATAAATTTCTTTGCTGTTTCGAAAATAAATTGTATCTTTGCAAACAAATTGAAAACAAGACAAGTAATTATGAAAAAGACTATTTGCACTATTCTTTTGTCGCTTCTGACGCTTACTGACGTCATGGCGCAGCCCGCTACGGAGCAGATTGACGAGTCGCTGTCACGACACAATTTCTTTTATGCGGGGCAGAGCAAGCAGCGCCGTATGTTCATAGTCAAGGACGGACAGGTCTGCTGGAGTTACCGGGACGGACTGGGCCGTGGCGAAATCAGCGATGCCGTGCTGATGACAGACGGGCATATCCTTGTGGCTCATCAGTATGGCGTGGCCGAAGTGGACGCTGACGGACAGACCGTCTGGCAGTATGCTGCGCCTGAGGGAACTGAGATACACACCATCCAGCCCATCGGCCGCACCCACGTGGTATTTGTGGAGAACGGACGCCCCGCCAAGGCTGTGGTGATGGAGATTCCGAGCCTCAACATCGTCAGGGAGTTCGAACTCCCAACCAGCGAAAAGGGCTCTGTGCACGGACAGTTCCGCAATGCCCGCCTGTCGAGCCGCGGCACACTGCTCGTGGCCAACATGGCGTTGGGCTGCATCCACGAATACACCAGTGATGGCAAGGAGGTGGACCGCTGGGGCGGCTTCCTGCCGTGGTCTGTGCAGGAGATGCCCAAGACCGGCAATCTGCTCGTCACGGGGCGCAAAGGTCTGATTCAGGAGATCAACCGCCAAGGGCAGACCGTCTGGCAGTTGAACACTACTGACTATGGTGTGACACAGCCGCAGAAGACGGTACGGCTGAAAAATGGCAACCATCTCATTAACAACTGGTACAACGAATGGAACAAGCAACCCATGGACACGGCCAACGCTCCCGTGCAGGCCATCGAGGTGGACAAGGACGGCCGCGTGGTGTGGCAACTCCGTGCATGGAAAGAGCCTGACCTCGGCCCGTCGACCACTATCCAACTGCTCGACGATGCTGTAAACCGCAACCGAATGTTCTTCGGCGAGTTTAATGCTCAGGCGCCAAAACTCTTTGTCGGCCCCAACCAGCCCATTGGTGTCGGGCGTGGCATTCACCCCGGACGGGTAGCGTGGATACACTCGCCCGGCGTGGCCAAGTGGGACGGAAAGACCGGACTCTGGGTGGAAGACCGCTGGAACGACCAGGCCAAGGCCGATGCCATGATTCCTGAGGCGGTGATGCAACTGACGGGCGAGCCGACAGCCAAAAAGGCGTGGCAGACGCTGTTCCGTCACTTCAACAAGACTCATGGGCGTGGCAACCGGGGCTACAAGAAAGGTGAAAGCATTGCCGTCAAACTGAACCTGAACAATGCCATCACCCACCACGACACCATCGAACTGAACTCTTCGCCTTTCGTCACGCTGGCACTGGTCCGTTCTCTGGTGCATGACGGCGGAGTGCGCCAGCAGGACATCGTGCTCTGCGAGCCCAGTCGTGCCATTACCGACTCCATCTTCAACAAGGTGCATCGTGAATTCCCACTGGTACGCATGATTGACAACATCGGTGGCGACGGACGCGAGAAGTGTGACTACTATCCTGAACAGATTGTCTACTCGACCGACAACGGTAAGATGGCGCGTGGACTGGCTAAATGCATCGTTGATGCCGATTATCTGATCAACTCTGCCTTGCTGAAGACGCACTCTGGGCCTGGCGTGACACTGACATCGAAGAACTGGTACGGTGCCACGGACATCAACCTGCTCTGGCGACAGAATGCCCATAACAACGTCTCACAGGACAAACGTCACGGCAAGCCCGGCTACAAAACCTTCGTCGACTGGATTGCGCATAAGGATATGGGCCAGAAGGCACTGCTCTACTTGATTGACGGCACCTACGGCTCACGCGACGTGAACGGCGCGCCTAATCCCAAGTGGATGAAGGAGCCTTTCAATGGTGACTGGGCCTGCTCGCTCATTGTGTCGCAGGACCAACTGGCCTGCGATGCCGTGGGCATGGACATCATCATCGGCGAATGGCCTGAGTTCGGCAGTCTGAACTATTGCGACGAATACCTGCGCGAGGCAGCCAGCATCCCCAATACCCCCAGCGGCACCGTCTACAAGCAGGATGGCAACCCCCTGACAGAACCTCTGGGACTGTTTGAACACTGGAATGGTGAGCACAGGTACACGAAGATAGACTTGAAGTATAAGAAAATGGTGAGCACCAATTTCTAAATCGTGCGTGCGGATCTTTTTTATGTTCTGCCTACTCCCTCGCCTCTAACTCGTTGACCCAGGAGGCGACGCTCTGGCCCATACGTTGCTTGAAGAATTAAATGAAACGACTCTGTAAACTCATCTCCGATTATATGGGCGTGCTGGTGCTGGCGGCGGCACTGGTGGCTCTCGCGGCGCCCGGCGCGTTCAGCGGCGTCAAGCCGACGGTCATCAATTATTTGCTGGGCGTGGTGATGTTCGGCATGGGACTGACGCTAAACCTGCGTGACTTCCAGATAGTGTTCAGCCGACCGAAGGACGTCATCACCGGCTGCGTGGCGCAGTTCACGGTCATGCCGCTGCTGGCCTGGGGGCTGTCGCGGCTGTTCGCCCTCGACGAGGCACTGGCGCTGGGCGTGGTGCTGGTGGGCTGCTGTCCGGGCGGCACGGCCTCGAACGTCATCACCTATCTGGCCAAGGGCGACCTGGCGCTCAGCGTGGGCATGACGGGCGTATCCACCCTGTTGGCCCCGCTGCTGACGCCCCTGCTGACATGGGCCCTGGCGGGCAAGAGCGTCGATGTGGACGTGGCGGGCATGCTGCTGAGCATCCTCTGGGTGGTCATCCTGCCCATCGTGGCGGGTTTGGTGGTCAAGGCTACGAGTGAGCGAGCGCAGAGCCAAACTTGCTTGAGTTCTGCCGAGCGTGAGCAGGCTCGAACGGAGTTCAAGGGGCTGTGGCCTAAGTTCACCGAGCGGGCCACGGACTACCTGCCGGCCTTCTCGTCGGTGACCATTGCCCTCATCGTGGCCATCATCATCGCCGCCAATGCCGACAAATTGCTGGCGGGCGGACCAGTCATCGTCCTGGTGGTGGCGCTGCACAACGTCTGCGGACTCGGCCTGGGCTGGCTCATCGGCCGCCTGCTGCGCCTGCCCGACGCCAAGCGCCGTGCTATCAGCATCGAGGTGGGCATGCAGAACAGCGGACTGGCCTCCAGCCTGGCCACGCTCCACTTCGCCGCCTATCCCATGGCCACCATCCCCGGTGCCGTGTTCAGCGTGTGGCACAATATCAGCGGCGCCATCGTCGCCCGGTTGTATGTGAGAACAAGTAAAACGTAAAACAATATGAAACAGACATTGAAACTATGGATGATGGCCGCCATCCTTGTAATCAGCGGCGCAACAGTGCTGACATCGTGCAGCAAGGACGATGATAACGCCACCATCGTGACCCCACAAGCGAAGGAGTACTTCACGCTGTGGAACCAGTGCGAGGCGCTGACGGCGTTGCAGGACTTCGTGAAGGACGTGACCGACCCGGCGTCGGCGACCTTCATCCCGGCGGAGGACCGCATCGCCACGTGCGACCTGGACGGCACGTTCGAGGGCGAACTCTACCCGTCGTACTTCG
>JAFUUL010000143.1 GCA_017483805.1 Prevotella sp. | reverse complement strand
GTTTGCATTGGTTTTTGCCATAATGCTTCTTTGGTTTTGATGGTTAATATAAATGTGAACTTATGCTGATATGGCCGCTATGGTATAGCGGCATAGGTGACAGCCTTAGTTGTCTGGGAGGCCGAGCAAATGGCGCACGTCGTCTTCGGTGGCGAACTGGTTCTCCATGGCCTCGCGCGCTTCCGGCGACAGGTCTTCCATGCCTATGGTGCCGTCCTTGATGTGCTCACTGGTCACGCTGCCGGTTTCCAGTCCGGCCACCGGGGCGGTGTCGTGCATGGCGTCGGCCACCATTTCGCGCACCAACTCGCGCAGGCCGTCCGTGGCTGGTATCGGCGGCCCGTAGACCCGCTCGAAGCGCACATAGGCCTCGTCGCACCTGTAGGTGTTCATGCCCGGCGAGGGGCGTGCGCCGCCGTCCGTTCCCACGACGCAGATCAGTGCCTGCACCTTGGTGTTGCGGTGGCCGCCGGGGAAGTCGTCGTCGCTGGCGCGTGCCGTCAGCACGCCGTAGTAGGTGCCGACCTGCACGTTGGGCATCAGGAGCATGAAGCGCCCCTGGTCGTCGTGCGTCATGTCGGCGCGGGACATCTGCATGCGTGTCCTGCCGAAACCGTCTTTCACCTCCAGTGTGAAGTCGTCGTAGGCCATCTGGAAGCCAGGCACGTATGCGTGGATCATGTATTTCAGGTCTGTTCCAGGTAGTATCATTTCCTACATTTTTTTAGATTGTTACACCGATGTTTCTACTCACACACCAGTTCCCCCACGCGCAGGGCCTGCTCGACAGTCCACTCGTTAGAGGCCATCAGCCGTCCGAAGGCTTCCTCCGACAGAGGCTCGAACTCCAGCGTCACCTCCTTGTCGGCCTGCTCCTTCACGGCCTTGCCCACCAGTTCGTTGTACTGCTTGAACTCCTTGATGAATGCGTCGTACTCGGCAGCACCCATCGGCAGCGTCTGTGCGTCGGTGTCCGCCTGGCGCACCTTCTGCTCGTACTCCTGAGCCTTCTGTAGCCGCTCGGTGAAGTCCTCGGTGGGCTTCATCTTCTCGGCGGCATCCTTGGTGGCATCGTCGAAGGCATCGGCCACGGGCTTCATCTGCCGGCCAATCTTCCAGACCCTCACCTTGTCGGCATCCTCCAGTTTGCCGTACTTGGCGGCGTTCAACACGTTGTGCGCTTTCAGCACGTCCTCGGTTCTCAGTGTCAGTTTCTTCATAATCTTGTCACTTTTCACTTTTCACTCTTCACTTTTCACTCCTCGCTCTCGCTTCCCACGATTTTCGGCTCAATCTCGTCGATGATTTCCCACACGGCCATGGCATCCTCGCGGCTCATCTCGCTGGGCAGGCTGTACTTCAGCGAGCCGCTGTTGGTCGTTCCGTTGAACGTGCCCACGTACTGGCCATTGCCGCCGCCCGTGGCGTTGGTCTTGTAGACCTGTCCGTTGACTGACTTCAGCCGTCCGTTCTCGATGTCCTTCTCATACGAGCCTGTCACGTTCAGCGTGTCGTTGGCATACGTGAACTGCGTGTTCTCTGTCTTGCTTGTCGTCTTGAATGTTCCCATTGTCTTGTTGATTTTATTTGTTAATACTAAGAGAATTATCTTGTCGTGTAGAATGTCTTCGTGGCCGATACGTCAGCACCTGTCTTGCGGGTGGTCAGCACGGCGGTCGAGCCAGCCGCAATGTCGCCATAGATGCGCACTGCGTATTCCACCCACTCTGAGCCTACGCTGTTCTGCCTATAGTAATCTGCAGGAAGGTCGCGCACATTGACGGTACTGCCGCCTATGGCCACGGTTATATTGTCGTACTGCGAGCGCAGGTAGGTGCGCAAGTCGGACAGCGAGCGTACCACGCGCACACTCATCACGAGCCATGTGTCTGCGGTGTCGGATGAAACGCCAACGAAACTGAGTTCGCCCGTGATGTCCGTCGATGACGGTGCAGTGCTCACGCGGCTGATATTGATTTCATAGGACATTCCTGGAATGAGATAGTATGTCCCATTTCCGCTCCCCGTCTTGTAATAATATTCCACCACAAGAAAACGCCCCGTGATTTCCTTGACCATCAATGTGTTGTGAGCATCCGCTGGGTCCATTATATTCGTGTGGTCTTCGTCACCGCCAGTAGTGTTCAGATTCAGATATTTGTCAACCACGGTAGCGTTGCTGCCAGTGCCGTTGACCTCCTGCTGTTTGCTGTAGGCTACATACCACTTGCCGTCGTAGTCATTCACGGCAAACAGGAAGAACCCACGAGTCAGATTCGCAGCATCGTTAATCGTCAGCCCCATCACCTCAAACGCACACAGACTCTCACTGTCTGTAAGTTCAACCGTTGCGCCTTCATAAGTTCCTGTGCCTCCATAGTCTGGGTCGTAATAGAACTTCACCCACTCGTAGTCTCTCGGAATAAGAAACCTAAATTCCGTCGAGCCTGTTTCTATTTCCATGTTGCGCATTGACACTGGGATAAGTGGGGACAGAGTGTGCGCCACGCCTCTGGAAGTCACTGTTACGCCAGACGGCTTTGCTCGGTGGTTGTAACCCTCGGTCGTGCTGCCTGTCTTCACGAAGTCCGTCAGCCTGTGCCAGCGCACGTTGTTGCCCCACGCCTTCATCTTGATAAAGTTGATGCTGGTAGGGTTCTCGTTGATATAATCAGTAAGAGTGTCCAATTGGTTATAACTAATTGCGTCTATGATAGACTCCACCCCGTATGCTTCTGCCGCCCGCTGTTCTTCGGTAAGCGGTGCGGGCGTGTTGTTTCCGCCAGTAAGATCACAAGGCACGGGCTTGTAGCGTGCCCACACGTTGATGTTCGGGCTTTCGCACAGCCGCCCAACGTCGGCCACGCTCGTTCCCAGTGCCTGTTGCACATCCTTCACGCTCACTGGCGCAGTAATCTTTCCGTTGCTGTAACTCATATCTCAATCTTCAATTTTCAAAATCTCCTCTCGCAGCCGCTGGTTCTCACGCTCCAGTTCGCTGATTCTACGCTCGTGGTCTACCACGCGCCGTGCCGTGGTTATCACACTCACCAGTGCCGCCGCGCCGTAGTTCATCGTCAGCCATCCGTCCCTGTCCTGCTTCACCGCCTCCGGCAGTACCGTCTGCCACGCCTGTGCCAGCGTGCCCACGTGGGGGGTGGCGGCGTTGTCGCTCAGCCATCTGAACTTTACGGCGGGCATCGCGGCAATCTGCTCCACCGTCAGCGTCGTGCTGCCCAGCAACTGCTTGCGACGGGCATCCGACGTGTCGTTGAACGACTGTGCCATCACCTCGTTTGAGAACCATGCTAACTGCGTGTGGAAGTCCAGCCCGTCAATCTCCTGCGTGATGTAGTCATCTGTAGAGCCGAAGCACAGTTTGCGATAACTCTCAAACGTCTTGTCGCAGTATATGGTCTGGTTGGAATTAGTGGTCATTAGTGACGATGAGGTATCTGCCACGGTCAGCACCCTGTTGCCTTTCCACAGCAGGTTGCCACTTGTGCCGCCTATCACTAAGCCCGATTGATAATTCGTGCCCTCCACCGAGAAGCCAAAAGTGCCATCCACATCCGTATATCCCAGGAATGCCTGCCGACTTTTGTTTCCCGTCACCGCCCACCTGATGGCTCCGGCATAGGTCATCGTACCACCCGACAACGGCAGGTAACTGCTCAGTGCACTCGAAGTGATATACCCGCTGTCGTTGGTAAAGGCTGATATGTTCGTAGGCACTGTCGCACCGCTCGGCAGCGTCACCGTTTTGTTCGTGCCGCCGATGGTCACGCTCAGTGTCGTGCCGCTCACGCTCATCGCCGAGAACAGCCCCTGCTTGTACACTGCGCCGCCGTTGCCCGTCAGCAGGTAGTCGCCAGTGTTGTAAGTGCGATGCACGAACCCGCTGGCCGTCACCGTCTTGCCGCTGCTAACGGTCAGGTTGCCGTTCACCGTCAGGGGCACGCCGAACTGCGCCGACGTGTAGTTCACGCCAAGCAGCGTGCCCGTCTGGCCTGCCGTCTTCTCTACAAAGAAGCCCTCGTAGACGTATAGGTTCAGTTCGCTGTTGTCGCCAGATTCAAGTGCGTTGTCCACGAACAGGTTGATGGGGTCGTAGTTCACACCAAGGAACACCTCGCCATTAGCCGCCAAGTCGCCGTGGAATGTCTTGTCGCCGAAGATGCTCTGGTTGCCCGTCAGTGTCACATAGTTGGTCAGAGCCGTGCCGAGTGCCGATGTCAGGTGGCTGTAGTTTATCTGTTCGCTGGTGGCCGCCTGTAGGTTGCTCCACGACAGACCGCCGCCGCTTCCGCTGCTGCTCCCCACGCCCAGTGCGCTCACCGCCCCGTCGGAATAGATGCCCGTGGAGAAGTGGAGCATCCCGCTGCCCGTGTCGTAGGTGATGGTGCACGAGCCGATGGTCAGGCTCTGCGTCGACGGGATGGTGATGCCCGCGTTGGCCGTCAGCAGGCCAGTCAAAGTGCCGCCAGTTAGTTTCAGATAGCGGCCATCCGTCTTGCCTTGTATGTAGTTGTACAGCGCACTGTGCGCTCTTCTGTGGTAGGTGGTAGTCTGTGTGCCGCCGCCAGCATACTGTGCTATGTAGTAGTCATTATCCGTCGGGTCTGACGTACCGACAGTCAGGTTGTTGATGCCTGCATTCATCTGGCTGTTGAGGATGCTCCCCGTTATCTCGCCAAAAGAGTAACTCGGCTTCGTCGATGCCTTTGCCCAGGCATACACGTCGCTGGCGGGTGCGCTTCCTGCTGCTGTCGCATATGGAATGGTCAGGTCGGCATTCGTGCCGTTGGTGTTCACGCGGAGACTGTTGCCGCTGATGCTCACGGCACGCACGCCAGCGTTCGTGATGGTACGTGTGCCAGTGGAGGTGATGGCCGTGTTGTCCGTGTCGAGGCTGATGCCCGTGCCTGCTTTCAGGGTGATGCTTGTCACACCGCTCGATGTCACGAAGCCCGCCCCGTTCGTCAGTTGGTTGGTGTTGCTCGGGATAGTAATGCTGGCAGCAGCAGAGCCGTCATAAGAGCCGCTGCTGTACCCGCTCCAAGTCAGCGTGGCCATCGTCGGGATGTCGCCCTTCAGCGCAAAGTTCTGCGTCACCCATTGCTCCGTGGCATAGCCGGCCAAGGCCGTCGAAAGGTGCGTGGCGTTGATTTGCTCCGATGTACTGTTGCCCAGTGCCGTCCATACGGTCTCTATGTCCGTGCCGCCGCTGCCCTGGTTGCTGCTCAGACCCAGTGCCGACAGGTATTGCTCCGTCCACAGACCGAACATCGCCTTGATGCTGGCCACGCTCGATGCGGGATAGGGATGGGCGACCTTCGTCGTGCCGTCCGACGCAATGGCTTGGAACAGCCGCTCAAAGGCCACGATGTCCATCTTTGCGTTGAGAGCAGCCTGTAGCCCGCTAATCTTGCTGATGGCAAGCGTAGGAATCTGACTCTCGGCCAGAGTGCCCGTTATCTCGCTGAACCCATACGTCGGCTTTGTGTCCGCCTTTGCCCATGCAGGCACGTTCGGGTCGCTCTCCGTCGGCATGGTGAAGATGAAGGTGCTGCCACCCACCGTCAGTTTATATTTCGCCCCGAACGACAGCGTAAGGGCGTTCGTGCCGTTGTCCGCTGCCACCGAGAGTGCGGGATTGCTCCACGCATATTTCTCTCCCGTAGTCACCAGCGAAACCTCGTTGCCATTCCGTACTGCCGTCTTCGACGAATAGGTGGTGTCCGTCCATGGCACGCTCACATACGCCTTGTTGTTCGCGTCCAGTTGCACGGCATAGTTCTTCCCGCTCTCGGTGTAGCCTATCTTGATGCCACCCAGTTTAGTGGCTGTAGCAGCAGGCAGTTCGTATGCGCTGGGAATGTCGAGGTCGTTAGTAAAATCGCTCAGTTTCGTCGGGCGGTTCGTGATGTCGCTCCATACGTGCGTGTGCGCCGATGGCGGGAATGTCGACGGCTTGCCCGTGATGCTCGTCCACGCCATCGTGGTGGGAATCTCGCTCTTCAAGGCATAGTTAGCCAGTGATGGTATGTCCGTCTTAAGCGCATACGCCGACAGGTCGAGGTAGCGCAGGTCTATCGAGTGCGAGCCGTCATACGTGCCCAGCGCGCTCCAGTACACATCGCCGCCTGCCGCACTCTGGTTGTCGCTCAGACCGAGGGCACTCAGATACTGGTCAGTGTAAGCACCCACCAGAATCTTCAACCGTGCTATCGTGGCACTCGCAGCGTTGTTCGGGGCAACAGTCGCTCCGCCACTTGTCTCTGCCTCGAACAGGCTGTTGAAGAACGCGATGCTCACATAGTTCTGGCCCACCCAATTCCTCGTGGCGTAGGTGGCCGAAATGTCGGCAAGGCTCAGCGTGATGTACTTGTTCGTTGTGTCTGCCGTCAGGCTCAGACCCGTGCCCGCCTTGATGTACAGGCTCGCATTGGCGTTGGGCTTGAAGTCCAGCACCTTCGTCGTACCGCCGTATACGGACAGCGTGTACAGCGTCTGATGGCTTGTCAGGTAGTCGCTGTGCTTGTGCCCGCTGTCGGTGAGGTTGCCGTTGGCATCCAGTGCGGCAAAGTTCCCGTTCGTAGCCTTTGCCACCTTGTCGGCCTTGTTCCCCAGCAGGTTGGCCAGCGTGTCGGCCTCGGTATAGGTGTCGAGGAAGGCCACCACCTCCTCCCACTTGTTGATAATCTGGTCGCTGTCCGTGCCCATGATGCCTTGCAGCGTGTCGTAGGCACTCTTGCCGTCCGAGGCATTCGAGCGGATGGTCGCCAAGTCACCGATGGCATCCTGCTTGTTGTTCCATGTGTACTTCTCCCCCGTAGTCACCAGCGACACGTCCGTGCCGCCGTTGACAGCCGCCAGGCTGCTGTATGTCGTGTCGGTGTCAGTGTCCGTCCAAGGCACGCTCACGTAGGCGTTGCCGTTCGCATCCAGCACCACGGCATAGTTCTTCCCGTTCCCCTCATACCCCACCTTAATGCCGCCAAGTTTGGTGGCTGTAGCCTTAGGCAGCGTATACGAGAACGACGGATATTCAGGCAGCGTCACCACGCCGCTCACAGGGTCGTAGGCCACCGTGCCTATCTTCACCTGCGTCACCGTGCCAGTGTACTGCTCAGTGTATGAGGTCAGCGGCGTAATCTGACTGCCGCCCAGATGTATCGTGCCACCCTGTATGTAGTAACGGTCATCGTGGTTGTGCGCAGACGGTGCAAAGGTGCTCGGCTTGCCCGTGATGCTCGCCCACGAAACAGACGATATGCCCTCGTCGCTGCCGTTCACCCACTTGCCAGTCGCACTGTCGTATTTCAGCACCTGCCCGTCCGTCGGGCTGCTGATTTCCACGTCCAGCAGTTCTGCCAGCGTCGACGAGCCGCCGCCCTGACTGCTGTTCAGTCCCAGCGCACTCAGGAACTGCTCAGTATAGAGCCCATAGTTCGCCTTGATCCTCCACCCGCCGTTGCCGTCGCTCTCCTTGGTGAAGAGGTCGTTCAGCAGGTCGCTCACCGCCTTCAGGTCGGTAGCCTTGGCATAGCCCGCCGTGGCGTGGTTGCCCCAATTGTAGGCCGTGTTGCCGTTGGCAGCGTTCGATGCTATGGTCGCCAGGTTGTATGTCGTATTAGCCGTGCCGCTCAGCGTGAAGCCCAGTGCAGTGATTATCATCGCCGCCGTGATGCTCTTCAGGTAGCCCGCAGAAGCGTGGTTTCCCCAGCCGTAGGCATCATCCCACTGCTTTTGCTTCTGCGTGGTCGGCAGGCTGTAGCCGTCGGCAAAGGCGACAGTCAGCGTACCGCTGCCCGTCACAGGTGAACCGCCCACGGCAAAGCCCGTCGGCATCGACAGCCCCACGCTCGTCACCGTGCCCATGTACTGCTCTGCATACGATGTCAGATAGCCCTGCTCCTTCACCCACTGCTCCGTGGCGTAGCCCGCCAGCGACTGATGGGCCGTCAGATAGCCCTGCTGCCCCACCCACTGCTGCGTGGCGTAGTGGTTGTTTGTCAGGTACTGCCCCAGTTTGGTCTCGTCGATGCCATCGTCGATGCCCCCGGTGCCGCCCTGCACGCTCATCGGCACCCAGTGGCTCGTTTCGCTGTCCCATCCCAGCACCTGTCCTGCCTGCGGCGTGTCAATCGTCACGTCCACCAAGTCCTTCAGTGCCGTCGCGCCGCCGTTTCCTTGCTTGTTGCCAAGACCAAGCGCACTCAGGAACGCCTTCGTCCATGCACCCACCCTAAATTCAATATGGTTGGGTGTCTGTCCGTAGGTATTCACGCTGATGGGATTGTCGTTTTCGTCGTAGGCCGTGAACAGTTGCTCAAAGAAGGCCGTGTCCACCTTACGAGCCAGTTGTCTGCCTGCTATTGAGCCGGCCTGGTCTGAACCGATGGAGTTGATCTTCTCCTGCATACGCTCGATGGTGCCCACCTGCTTCTCCTCGCGCAGCGTCACCTCGTAGGTCGGGATTCCCTTGTTGCCGTCTTCCTTGATATGCAGCGTGTCGATGAACACGCCACCATTGATGCCAAGGTCGCCGTCGGCAAATGTCATCACGTCACCCTCTTTCAGGGTGTCGTGCAGCGAGGCCAGTCCGGCAAGCGTCTTCTCCTGGTGCTCGTTGGCCATGAATATCTCATCCACCTTCGGCAGGTAGGTATAGCGCGTGTAGTCGTTCTTTTCAAGGGCCTTCAGCGTCTCTTCCAGCAGACGGTCGGCATTCGCGTTGATATAGGTCGAGGTCATCGGAATGCCTGTCAGCACGTAACTGTCGCCGCTGCTCACCTGATAGGCAGAGCCACTGTGGGCATAGGGGAAGTAACGCTCTTGCAGGTCATCGTATTCACGTTCACACACCACCTCCCATGTGCCGTTGGCGTTCTGTTTTGCGCTCTTTATCGCAAAGGTCCTGCCGCCGCAGTATCCGTCACGCATACTGATTGCGGGTTTGCCTCCGTCCTGCGTTGTACCGCTCTCCACCATCGCCTTCAGGTCGAAGTCGCTGCCGAAGTCGGGCAGCGTCAGCGTCACCGTCGGCACGTCGGCTCCATCACCGAACACGCCGCCGTCAGTCACTGCCTCAGCGGCCACCAGAACATCCAGGCCCGTTCCCTCAATGGTGGGGTATATCTCTTCGTTCTCGTCAGAACCGTCGAAGGTGGTGCTCGACTCCCTGATGCCCAGGTCTTTGTAGTTCGGAGACACCACGTAGGGGTCGTATTGCTCCTTCGAGAAATAGGCCCTGTGGCCCTTCCATGTGGCAAGCCCCTTCCTGCTGTCGTTGCCGCTGTCGCTCACCGCAGTGCCGCCGTTGGCCAGCACCCAGGCATAGAGCGACATCTTCGGGAAACCTGGCATCATCAGCCTGTTCACCGACATCATGTTGGGCAGGTTAGCGTCTGTGCCTGTCTTGCGCGACACTGGCCAGTTGTCGGCCACAATGCCCTTCGTGAAGTAGACACGTGCGCCGTCGGCCATCGCGGGCAGGTCGCCGCTTGCCGTGTAGTCTATGCACAGGTAGTTGCCGCCTCTCCTCACCACCACGCCGCTGTATGCCGTGCCGTTCACCTCTATGCTCACGGTGTGCATTCCTGTCGTGGTGGTCTTGCCGAAGAGGCTGACCTCGTTCCACGGGATGTCCGTCAGGGCTATCTGCTC
Organism: Prevotella sp.; assembly: GCA_017483805.1. Taxonomy (GTDB): domain Bacteria; phylum Bacteroidota; class Bacteroidia; order Bacteroidales; family Bacteroidaceae; genus Prevotella. The sequence goes on along the minus strand of JAFUUL010000143.1, from coordinate 41,523 downwards.
CGTCGACTCCGTCACCAGGCCATAGCACCTCACGTCAATGTTCGCATAGTACCTCACGGGCATATTCTTGTCCGAGCCGTAGCCGCGCATCTTCGTCACCACCTGCTGGTCCTCGTCGGCCACACGTTCTATCTCGTACAGGCCGTTACCCTTGCCGTACTCAAACAGGTGAGTGGTCTCGATGGCGGCCATGCCTATCACCACATGGCGGCCCCTGCTGATGAAGTTCAGACCGAAGTCGCTCTTGATGCGGGTCAGGGCGTTCCATATCGTCTCGTTGTCAACGCTCACGTCCACCAGCGTCTTCTCGTCCTCCACATACTTGCGCGGGCTGCTGTGGTTCGTGCCGAAGTAGCCTTCCCAGATGGCCCGCGCCGTCGATGTGCTCATACCGTGCACCGCAGCACGCTGTATGGTGCGGTCGTAGTCAGGGGTCACAAACAGCCAGTAGTCGTTCACGGCCATGCCGTTGTCCTGGCACCATCTGTTCGTGTTGGCCTGTAGGCGGTCGCAGTAGTCATCTATGTTGTTCGCATAGAACGGGAACGATGGCAGGCCAGTCCAGTGCAGTTCGTTGTCATCAAGCACATAGTCCAGGAACTCTATGTCGGTCAGTTCGTAGTGCAGCGCACAGAACTTCACGCCGTCATACGTGAAGCCCTCGCCATACGTCCCCCTGCGCGCTTTTTTCACTACGCTGGGGTCGTTGGGCAGCACGAACTTCTCACCCCGATACACCACATAGTCACCTATATGGAAGTCTATCGGGTACGCACTCCTGATGTTGAGCGTCACAAAGCACTCGCCCATCCAGTTGCCGGTGTACTCCAGCGAGGCACCGTAGGCCACCTCGCCGTCACCGTTATAGCCTGTCATGCTCTCATGCCTGACTGCCCCGTTTTTGTCGTATATCGTTATCCTGCCCATATCCTTTTACGCTATGCCCATTTCGCTGGAGGTCACATCCGTCACAGGGTCGTTCACCTTCAGCGTCACCTCAAACATCAGAAACTCCATGTCATCCTTCGTCACCCACTTGGCGTTGTCGCCCACCGACTGAAGCCTCACGTACCTCCGCCCGATCCTTGTATGGGTCGAGTACATCTTCATCATCCCGCTCTGCCTCAGATAGTCCAGGAAGGCCTTCACCTTCTGCCTCACGTCGCTCACCTGCGTTCCGTATGTGGCCGTATCACGGCCACTCGTCATCCGCTTGCAACCGAACTTCACCTTCATGTCGTAGGCCTCCATCATCAGACCGCCGCTCGGGATAAACTCTTCGTCGCCATGTTCATCGTGGAACGAACGCTTGGCGGGCTCTTTCGCCTTCTCTGCCAGTTTGAAGGGAATCTCGCTGCACCACATTCCCCATGTAGCCACACTCTCACACACCGGATAGGCACTGCCGTTGCTGCCAGTACCCATCCGCTGTAAGTAGAAGTTATTCCATTTGCTCATATCGTCATTGTGGTCTGTTGCCGTTCTGTCTGTTGCTGTATCACAGCAACCATTTCCTCCGCAAAGATAAGCATAATTTCTGAATATCCATACACTTTTAACGAATATTTATACAGAATATCACAAAAAATCACCCCACCCTCAGTTTCTGGCCATCGGGAGCCAGCCTGTGCAACAGGTTGTAGATGGCATCGGCGGCATCAGCGTTCCTGTAGGTGTTCTGTGCTATCTGCTGCAACTGCTGCAACTGGGCGCGTGCCAGCGCAGGCATTTCCGAGAAATTACCCTCCAGCAACTGGCGGATGCCGTACACGTCCATCCGCTGCACGCTCAGGTCGGCACGCATAGCGTTGATGTAACTCAGCAGCAGCCCCGTCTCGTTCTCCGTGAAGCCGCCCTGTATCACCTTGCTCGCCGTCGTGCTCTCGGCATCGTCCTTCATTGACCCCAGTCCTGCCTTCTGCAAGCCCAGGTCCAGTCCGTCCATCAGTTTGTTGAAGGCGTCTGGCAGCGTCTCGCCAACCACGCCCATCGCGGCGGCTATGTTTGCCACGCTCTCCTCATCCAGTTTGCCGCTTGTGCGCTTCATCTCGTTGCGCACCACATCCAGTACCGGCTCCATTGCCGTCTCTATCAGGCTCAGCACGGCTATCCTCTTTGCCACGTCGGTAATCACCTCACGCGCCTTCTTCTTGAAAGCCTCTGCACCGTCCTCACCCTTCTGCCAGGCTTCAAACAGCGCGTCGCCAAGTTCACTCGCCCAACTCTTCACGTCTATGCCGTAGATGCTCTCGGCCATATCCTCTGCAAAGTGGTCGATCTCGTCCTCCAGTTCGGCTATCTGCTGCTTGTAGTCCTCTATGGCGGTGTCGCTGCTGTCTTTCTTCCCCTGTTCGGCTTGCAGTTGCTTGTTCAACTCGTCGCGCTGAAGGTTCATCTCTGCAAACTTCGTGTCATAGTAACTCTCCGATTCCAGGGCCTTGTCGATAGCAGCCTTCGAATCTTCCGATATGTAGCCGTAACTGAATTTGTACCAGTTGGCAATTGTGGGGTCAGCGTTATGGGCCTTGTCGTACTTGCTCCTGTAGTCTCTCAGTTTGTTCAGGTCCTTTTCCGAAGCCTCCGTCCTGTAGATGCTGCCAAGAGTCCGTTCAAGGGCCGTTTCCAGGTTCTTCGTCAGGTTCTCCATCTCCTTCTGACGAGCCTGCGAGGCCTCTATCTCCTTTTGCAGGCTCGCGTCGTGCATCGAGAACAGCGAGGACACCACGCTCAGGCCAGCACCGATGGCCGCTCCCCAAGGGCCTGCGGCAGAACCCAAGAGAGCGGAGGCTCCCTGCCCCATCTGGCCGGCGGCTGTCAGAGCATTACTGCCCATGTTCAGGAAATCGCTCACACCAGTCATGCCAAGGGCATCAAACAGACCTATCACCGGCTGTAGGGCATCCTGCAGGGCAGCGAAGTCATCCACCAGGCCCTTGATGCCAGTGTTGAAGTCCTCCGATGCACCCTTCTCGGCATCTTTCAGTTCTCCTTTCGTGTATTTGCCGCTGGAGTTCACCGTCAGACCCAGTTTCCGGGCGTTGGCAGCGTCTATGCTGTAAGTACCTTCGCTGTTTCTGTAGCCGTACTGGTTCACACCCCTGTTCAGCAGGCCCTTGATGCCTATGTCACGGCTGATGGCATCACCCATCGTCTTGAACGGGTTACGGCCGTTCGCCACCTTGTCTATCTTCTCCAGGGCCTCATAGAGGGCTTTCGTCGCCTCCACGCTCTCACTCAGGCTCGGGGCCATCTCCTCCAGCCTGTCACGCATACCACGGAGCGTCCGCGTGGTCATTTTGTCCAGATTGCCGAAAATCCTGCCCCAGTCATCGCTCTTCTTGAAGTACTCCCACTGCTTGTCGGCCACCTCCTTCGCCTCGTTCTTGTTGGCATTGGCTATCAGCGTGTCGCGCTCTTGCCCAGTTTGCTGCGATATGATCGCAGCCCTCGTCCGCTCATACCTCACGCGTATCTGCTCCAGTTCCGTGTCAAGGCTCTTTGCGTTCTTCAGCGCGTCCACAAACAGTTCCACCTCTTCAGCCTTCACCTTCTGCTCCTCTTCCTTCAGCAGTTTCAGTTTCTGGTAGATGCCGTTGGCGGCCTTCTCGAAGATGCCCAGTTGGTGCAGGCTCTCATCGTCCATTCCCAGCACTTCGTCCACGCTCTTCCCCGTCTGTTGCGTCTCTGCCGCAACCTCGGCCCTCAACTGCTCTGCCCTGTTCTTGAAGCCCAAGTCCTTTCCGAACGCTATCTGCCCGGCCTGCTCCCTGCTGCCGGTGGCCTCCAGTATCTTCTTGTACAGATCCCACCGCCTGCCCTGCTCCTTCAGGGCCTCGTCCAGTTGGTTCAGTATGTTCTTCGCCGTCTCCTCCTTGTCCTTCAGGTCAACTTCCGCACGCGCCTGCTTCACCTCCACCTGGAAGGCCTTGCGCTCCGTCGTGCTCCCGTTGGTCTTTCCCAGCAGCGTGTCAAGCGCACTGCCAAGACCGCCACTCACGTCCATCGTCAACTGCCCGTCCTTGAACAGCGACGGGAATAGCCCCTTCCGCCGTATCTCCTCCACGGCCTCGCTGCTCGTCATATACCGCAGGAACTTCTCATACTCGCTCCAGAACGCCTTGATCTCCTTCAACTCCTCCCGCCACTGCTTCAACTGCTTGTCAGTCTTGTTGTCTTTGTTCTCTTTGGTCGGGTCTGTCAAACTGATTCCTGTTGCAGTATTAAAATCAAGTGCATCATTCAGTTTGTCTGCAAGAGCATCATAGTCGTTCAATATCATTTCTGCAGCAGTAGTATCTTCTCCATGATCTTTTTTCCACGCATCAATGAATGTCTTTCTTTGCCCTGCTGTCAGTTTCTTCATTCCTCCACTGACATCAATGCCCATCTTCATCATTAGAGGCTTAACATTGTTGAAATATTCCTGTGCACTCTTATAGTCGGCACGGACATTCTTGATGACATCGCCAAAGTCAGTTGCCGTCTTTACATCAATATGCCAGTCATGTCCGACAAGTTCTTCAAGTGATTGCTTTAAGCCGACTACATTCGCTATGGCACGAGCAGTATCTGCGTCAAGTTCGATTCCAAACTTCTCACGCATAAGATTTTCCACTTCCTTGCGCACTTCCTCCGTTCCTTTATTCGCTTTGGCTACAGTCTCAGCAATGGCAAGAGCAATGGCTTGTTTCTGACTTTCTGTGAGGTCATTCAAGTCCCATCCGGCTTCGGCAATTCTCTGCTTGAAGCCTCTGATATAGGCATTAATATCTGCCTCCATATCCTTACGGGCGTCACGCATAGACACAAGACGATCCGTATTGGTATGGTCCCATATCCAATAAGAATCTAACGATCTATCAAAATCATCTAATACCAAACCCATAGAAGAGGCTTGGTCTTTTGCCAATTCTATGGCATTCCCAAATTCATCGGCTCTCTCAACGAGAATTCTCAGTTGCGCCGAAAGGTTATCCATTTCTATGCCCTCAGATTTCAACGCTCTCAGGAACAAGCCGTCTTTCCTTGCTGATGCAAGAATCTTGGAATAATCGCCACGCTGGCTCATGATGGTCTTGCTGATACCGTCATTAAAATCCTTTAAGGCATCAGCATAATCGTTGATATTCGTAATTAAGTCATCATCAAATGCCCCGTCTAAAATACCCCCATTGGTCGCCGACTCTGCAAACTCCGCTGCATCGCTGGCCTGCTTTAGCCATACATAAGCCTCAGCAGTCTCTCCGACTTTTTCTCCAAGCCTCTCATACAGGTCTGATAGTGAGCGGACATTTCCTGCCTCATCGGCATAAGAATCATTGAGAATGGAATTTTTGTTCGCGGAATATTCTTTTATGAACTCTGTCCACTTTTCTATGGCAGACACCATCTCTGTTGTTGTAAGTTCTGCCGCTGGAGTAAAGACAAACTTTCCACCTCTTTTCAAGTCCTCTATCTCGCTAAACGTTGATTCTTGACCATCTATGACAAATGAAAAACCTGTCTCACTCATCATGGTCTTGATATTCTTGATACCTTCTACGGCTCTGTTGAATAGAGCATCGTTCAGTTCTGTGGCACGCTCAACTTCTTCGTTGTTCTTTTGCCACAACTCCATACCTATGCCAGCAATCGCGAAGGCTGCTGTTAGAGGATTCCAAACAAGACTCTTAAGGGCCACGCCGAGACTTTTCAACGAAAGCGTAAGACCGTTAACGATGCCTGTATATCTGCCGTATGTCAAAACATTACTGACAACTGCATAGCCCTGGGCTTTTTCTGCCGCTGTCAGAGTCGAGAGCGTGATGGAACGAAGGCCTTCTGCCTTTGTCAGCCTTCCAAGCGCCACTTGTCGAGCCACACCCTCAACAGTCAATTTCTTTTCTGAAAGCGCAAGCGAGTTTGCCAGAATAAGAGCCTCACCTCTTGCTCCGTTAAAAGCCTTTTCCGACGCTGTCAGCAGGCGATAACTGGACGCGAGTTTAATGTTTGCCTTGTCTGATCTCAGTTTGGCATCTACACCTCTCTGTACTGCCATTGCTTCCGTACCAAGAAGTACACGGTTGGTAAACGTAAGTGCGCGGACGGTACCAAGCACTACGATACCGGCTTTCAGAACAGCAAAAAGTTCCTTCCAATGCCTCGACAGTTCGGTCAAGACAGCAGCCACGGTCTTCAATTCTCCACCAAGGTCACTTTCTGCCATTTCGCCATACATAATATCCAGGGAGTCTTTCAGGTTCTTGAAGCGTGCCTTTACACTTTCTGAAACAACTTCCTGCATATTATGGAACATACCTCCTTCATCCGTCAGGCGCATGATGACATCTTCCACGTCTTTGTAGTCAATCAGTTTTTCCCTGACACGTTTACGTACCTCTGCTATAGTAACAAGCCTGCCCTCTACTTCCGTCAATTTCTTTGCCAACTCACCGACCATAGGGATATTATTCATGGCAAACTGTCTAAGCGTATAGCCGCTCAATGCACCTTCTGCACGAACATGGCCCAATGCCAGAGCGAGGCGACTGACATCTGTACCTGCACCGGCAGAGATGTCTGCCAGACGTTTCGTCATGTCATATAGTTCGTTGTATTTGAATCCGTAGGCAGATAACTGCTTGGTGTACTGGTCCAACTCAACGACACCGAATGGAGATTGCACGGCAAGGCTCTTGATTTTTTCAAAAAGGTCATTTGCATGAGCAGTGTCACCAAGGATGGCACCAATACTCATGCGTTGCATCTCCAACTGACCGCCAATCTGGATGATATTGTCTATAAAACTCTTTGCTCCCCACAGGCTAAGATAGTTCTGAACCATCATCTGTAAATCGCCAAGAACGCGATTCTGACCTGTGAGTTCTGCCGTGGCTCTTTGTATAGCCTGCGAGAATTTCTCCTCTTCCATTGACAACTGCCTGATAGACTGCTGCGCACCAATTATCTGCTGGCTGTTGGATATAAGTGCCGACCAGTCTTGGCCACCTCTGCCATAGCCAAACAAATCCCTGGTAGAAAAGTTGCTCATGTCGGCCATCACGTTTCTCAGCGTTGTCATTTCATGAACAACGCCACGGAGGGCTTCTTTCAGTTGGTCATACTGTGACGTACTGAGTGTTCCCCTTCCGTTTTTCATCAGCGTTGACAATTCTGCCGCCTGAGTCTTCAACAATTCAAGACGCAAGCGAACAAGTTCCTCCGCTTGCCTGCGTATGGCCTGACTGTTCTGCTGACGGGCTTTTGCCTGCGAAATAGTCTTTTCTTGTGCTCGGGCCTGTGCTTCTGAATTTGCCTGCGCTACCTGATTAGCCCGTTCTTCTGCCTTGGCCTGTCTGTCAAAAGCCTCGGTCAGTTCAACAAGTTTCCGGGCGTGCTTCTGGGCGGCCTGCGCTGCTACCTCTCTGATTTCTGCCTCACGCTTCGCTGCGGCCCAGGCATCATCGCTCATAGCAGACTGTGGGCCGGTATATCCCCGAAGATGCCCAATACCGCCATACACATTGCTCATCTCTCCAATCTGACGCAGCGACTGGCGCACGCTTTCCAGTTCTGTCCTCAGCGCTTCGTAGCGTTGTTTTAGCAATTCCACGTCCTTCGGGGAAAACACACCCTTTGATTCTTCGGCTTTCAGTTCACGGAGTTTCTGCTGGATGGTAGTCATCTCCGCTGTGATGTCCTGTATGCGCTTGAAGTCGGCATCCTTACCGGCAAGAAGATTGACTGGCCCCTGTGCAACGGAACTTTCCACTTTGCCAATGTCTCTCACTGCCTGACTCACATTCCGCATCAATCCCTGATATCCACTACCCAGAACGCCGTCCAGCGCACCTTTTTCTCCAAGAAACTGCCCCTTTAAGGCGTTCAGTTTGCCAGCAAGTCGGTCAAGAAGATTCATAAGCAATTGGGCATGGGCCACCTCTTGCTGATTGCCCTTCTCGCTGGCCGCGCTCAGATTAGCGCGGGCTGTGGCTATCTTGGCAATGGCATCTTTGACCAACTCTTGGTTCTTGACATTGTTCTTGGCGGCTTTGTCGGAGTCAGCAAAGGCACTCTCTATATCTTTGATGGCTTCTTTCTGAGCCTTTGCCCGTTCCTTTATTTGCTTGTCAAGCCCTTTATCCATAACAGATGTGGCACTTCTGGCGTCTTTCAGGGCAATGTCAGTGCTCAACGCAGAGAGCATATCTTTGACGGAAGTCTTGGAGAAAGCAGCCTCTGCCCCGACATTCATAACCTTGTTGATAATCTCATCAAGGCGTGCTGACACCTGAAGAAGTTTTGACTCATCCATGCCAAGGAAGCCGTCATTCCTCATCGCCATATTGCGTGACAAGGCCTTGTCAACCTTTTCTTTTGCATCCATGAGTTTATACAGAGCCTTCTCGGCATCATCCACATTCTTCTGAATGCTCTGCTGTATTTTTTCGGCAGTAATCTTCGAAAGGTCTACCTGAAGTTTCTCTATGACCTCTCTCAGGTGTTCGCCATCCTTTGAAGCAGCCTTGATCTGCTCTTCAAGCCTGCCCTTCATCCCCCAATCAAAATACATATTATCCTGTGCCATATCTTTAATATTGTTAAATAATCAATCGTTTTAGCCTTAAATCAACTTATTCTTCTTATCTTTGCCACATGAAGAGAATAAATATACTTTTAGCAGTAACCGCCTTTTGTGGGCTATTTGTTGCGTGTTCAAACACCGCTCAACCGTCATTGGAATCCAAGGCCAAGCATTTTGCAGACAGCATTATAGATGAAGCAAAATCAAGACCTGGAGTTCCTGGATATACTATCACACAATCAATGAAATATCTCAAAACAGATTTTGCTTCTGACGATATTTGTGTCTTGCAATTCTCTTGCAATATCGACGACAAACAAGTTCGGGGAGAATGGATTTTTGTTCGTCAAAACGACAACGAAAATACTGATGATGTTTATTTTTATGGACATATCGTTGACACCTGTATTTCAAGAGACCGTTTCAAAGGCATTCCTGTGTCTGAGATAATCAATCTTGATAGCCCTCACGCTCACGAAATTCTCATGTCTTTAGAAGATAAACAAAAAGTCTCTCTCTAATAGCCACCGTGCCCTGCGGTTCACCGCAGGCTCTCCCTACGCCTTCCCCTGCACAAAGTCGCTCAGGTTCACCGTCTTTCCTGCGATGCCGTCGCCGTTCTGCGCCTTCCACGCATCGGCAAGGGCCTCCATCTCGTCGGCCTCGGCCTTCGTGCCGAACATACTCCTGTCGCTCTTCTTCCCATCGTGCTTGTAACTGATCACCGGCTGGTCCATCACCATCAGGTCTATCTGAGCCGCCGTGTAGCCCCACCAGTAGTCGAACGCCCTGATGCCGAACCGCCGTTCCAGCAGCCAGGGAAACTTCTCCCCCAACGAGTGCGCTAAGCCCCATCGCGTCCTGCTTGGCCAACTTCGTGACGAGCCATCGTCATCATCGTGTCCATCATCCCGGTCGCTAATATGGTAGCCAGTGCCAAGGGCTCCGACTGAATTTTTTTTTTGGCGGCATCAAGTACCCCCATCACCTCCACCTGGTCTATGTCTCTCACGTAGTACAGCCAACGCCAGTACACCCAGTACCATGCCTTCAGCAGCACCCACGTCCACAGGCCGTTGCGCCTGTTCAGCAGCACGCACGCCGTCACCTTCACGTTGCGCTTCCACGCATCAGCCTCCTTCAGCATGATGTGCGAGAACTTGCGTGTCACGCCGTTGTGCAGCCAGCATATCCTGTGTTTCTTCCCGTAGAAGGACACCACTTCGGGCTCGGCTTCCATCACCGCGTCCAGCACCTGCTGCAACTCCACCTTCGGCTGCTCTATCTCTTTCGTCTCTGCCATCGTTTTCGTTGTTCTTATCCGTTCCGTCTGTTGCGTTCCGTCTGTTGCGTCCCGTCTGTTGCTGTATCACAGCAACCACCCCGACATTCACCAATAAAGGGCAGCGGCCACATCAGTACCGCCGCCCTCTTCGGTTTCAGTTATCGGTTCCCGCTCGCTGCTTACTCGCCGCCGCCAGTCGTGGCAGCCTTCTCCAGGAACAGGATGTCGGGAGTCGTGCCGTCGCTCTCGATGGTGCCGTTGAAGTCCAGCGCAAACACGCCCTTGGCATCGCTGTCGATGACGGGCTTCGCCCACAGGCTCGTGTTGGCCAGAACCAGCAACTTGTCCTTCGACTGGTTCACCAGGATGAACGTGCCGTCGATCTTGCGGTCCGCCAGCGTCAGGGCTGTGCCGTTGTAGGTCACGCCGTCAACGGTGGCACCGGTGATGGCCTTCACGGCATCCGCACCATAGGCCAGTTTCAGGATGTCGCTGTGCTTCGTCGGCACACGGAACGACAGGTCGATGTCACCGGCCTCAGAACTGGTAATCCAGTCACCCGGCAAGCCTATCACTTTGTAGTGTTCGATGGAGGGGTCGCCCTGCTCCAACTCGATGGTGTCCACCTTCACGGGAACATCATACTCAGGGGTGATGGTGATGCCCTCCAGCGAGGACAGGTCCAGTTCTGCACTCTGATACCACATCGAAGCGATGCCACCAAACACGTCCTTCAACTGCTTCTTTGTCTTCATTGCCATAGTTATTTCCCTTTCTATAGTTTTAATAGTGAATAATAATCGTTCAGTCTGTTGCCGTATCACGGCAACGATAAGAGTCTATACCATTGTCGTCATCTTAGCCTGCACCCGCGAGTAGTGATACCCGTTGCCGTCACTGCTGCCGTTGACCACGGTCCTCGGACACACAATCTTGAACCTCCCCTCATCGTCCACTATCGGAAACAGGGCCTTCAGGTTTCCCCTCAGCGTCTTCATCCGCTTCGTGTTCATCTCGTTCGGGTTGTCGGCGCGCCTGCTGTCAGCAACGTAGATCTCGAAGACCACCGTCTCGTCCAGCCAGTAGTCATCATCCTCGCCGACTGTCTTGTTCGACTCCGAGTAGGGTAGCGACACCACGATGAACTCAGTCAGCCGCTCCACGCTGGCCCGTGGCCGGTTCTGCGGATAGACCTTCTTGCAGACGCTCCGCGCCCGCAGCCCCATCACCTCCAGTATGTCCTCAGCCTCAATCATCGTTTTGTCCTTTCTTTTTATCGTTCCGTCTGTTGCTGTATCACAGCAACCACATCACCCTAAATGAAACTCCGTCACCACCCCGCCTCTGTTCGAGATGTCATCGGCTATCCTGAGAAGCACCCTGTCACCGCCAGCAGATTCCGAGTAGTCCACCACCGTCACCGCCCTGAAGGAAAAACCGGCCTTTCTCGTCGGCGGGTAGCGTCTCAGCCACCTGATAACCTCTTCGTTGGCATAGAAGCGGTGCGTACCCTCGGTCGCCGTGAAAGTGTGAAACTGCATCCGGCCCTCATAGCGCATCCTCCATTTTGTGAAGGTATCTCCGTTGGCAAGTGTAACCTGTGTAGGACTGTCGCCTTCTATGTCGTGGGTCGTACCTATGGCAACGAACTTGCCGTCTCTGTAGAGAGCCACGCCAAAAGAGTTTATGAAGTTACCAGTCATCGACGATTTCTTCAGTTTCCTCATCTCCTCTTCGGCATAGTCGTGCATCATGTCGGCGATAACGGGAAGGTTCTCGGTCAGCCGCTTCTCGGCTTTCTTCATAGTCCGTTTCTTGATTCCTTCAAAGAATCCCTTGATGTAACTACGCCCAGCCATACGCTCCGTCCAGTCTGTCGCTATATCATAGCGACTCCCATGTCCAGGTTCCTGTTCATCTCGCCGTACACCACGGAGCGGTTGTTGTCGGGCTCGAAGTCCTTCACCTCCCACTCCTCTGTGATGTGCCCCTTCGTCACGTAGAGAATATCCCCGCTCATCGGAACCAGCCTTCCCGTCTGTTCCTGCTCCATCGCAACCGGCCACTCGTCGAAGCGCACGGGAATGCTCGCCTTGCGCTTGTTCGTGTCCACTTTCTTGTCACCGGTCGTGGTGGTGTCCGTATAACTTCTCCCAGGCCCCTCATACACCACAATCTCGTCTGTCTCGTACACAGCCTCGCCGTCACCAGCAGCCGCCTCCAGCGTCTCTGCGCCGTCAGCGTCCAGCCAGTCCGTCTCTTTCCTGCGCACAATCCTGATGTGGTGCGGGTATCGTGGGTTGTCTATACGTTCCTTCCTCATAGCAGTTCCTTTCGTTCCGTCTGTCGCCGTATCACAGCAACACCCTCGGCAGCGGCTCCCCGTCAAGGCTCCTCATCGCAGGCATGATGCCGCGCGAGTGCACCTTGGTCTGACGCTTGCCGAACACGCTCTCTGGCTCCAGTTCCTCATAGATGGCGTTGGCCTCGCCCATCAGCAGTTTCTTGTCATCCTTGCTCAGGCTGTAGCCGCCCTCGCTGTGACTCCAGCCGTTGTCCGAGTCCGAGGTGTTGTTCACCTTGCCAGGGCCAAGCACTATCCACTTGTAGAGGTCGGCCTTCAGCAGCCTGATGTCAGGCAGCGGAGCATCTTCTTCCGTTGACTGCGATGTCATCGCAGCGATATACCCCCCATATTCCGTCCCTGCCTCCACGCCACGCTGGGCACAGATGGCATCCACGGCACTCTGGGGTACGGCAAAGTTCACACAGCCGAAGAGCCAGTCCCCGACCGTGTAAACTCTGTTGGTGTCATTCTCGCTTACAGGCATCTTGACAATAGTTTTGTTCCGTCTGTCGCTATACCATAGCGACCACTAAACCGTCACAGTACTGATGTACATATTACGGATGGCGTTGGGCACGCACAACTGGGCCATCTCACCGTTCACGTTGATGCTGTGAGTGCGGGGCACATCCTCCTGCTCGATCAGCAGGCGGTTGCCCATGGCGTAGGCAATCTTCTCGGGATCGTAACCCATCGAGATGGGCTGCACACCCTGAATCTTGCCAAGGTTGCCAGTCGGGATGAACACCACGTTCTTCGGGTCGAAGTTGTCGATGCGCTCCTGAATCAGGTCGGGCTCACCGTCGGCATTCACGCCGGGCTTGGCCACGTAGGCGTAGGTCTCGCGGATGACGATCTCGTCAACCTTGATAATCTTGCGCATAGCCTCCTTGTAGGCATCCTCGTCCAGGTCCTTGATGGCATTCAGGCGCACGGTATCGCTCTCGATGGTGCGGTACAGGTACGAGGCCAGGCGGCTCAGCACCTTGGAGTGCGTCAGCATATCATCCCACAGGTCCTGCGAGATCTCCATCTTCAGCGGGCCGCTGTAGTGCAGCGTGCGGCGGATGGCCTTCACGCGGGTCTTCAGGTACTCGATGGGGTCGGAAGCCGAACCCTCAGTGGTGTGGGCCTCGTTGGTCCACCAGCGGGCAGTGCCGGTCAGCACGTCCTTGTTGGCGGCAGGCATATTGAAGCCGATGGTCACGCCCTTGTAGCCGCGAGGGTTGTTCGTGGCGTTGATGGTGAACTCACCCTTCGACACCACCTGGTGGCGCTGGTGGTTCAGCGCGTTCCAGAAGGCCTGGATAAGGCCGTCAGTGCCTTCGTCAAGCAGGCCGAACATCACGTCGGCCATCTCATCGTCAAGGGCGGCCTCACCGAAACGCTGCACCAACTGCATCTGCTCGCGCACGATGACGCGGTTCACAGAGTAGTACAACTTCTGCGTGGGGATGTTGCCCGTCTTGCCCTCAACAGCACCAAGGGGCATCTCGTAGCCCTCGCTCTCGGGGTCAACATAGGTGGGAAGCACGGTGGCACCTACCTTGCTGAGCATCTGCGCAAACGAGTAGTTCAGGCTCGTCGGGGCAAACTCGAAGCCGTCAATGCTGATGGCGTTGAACTTCTCCTCGTAGTGGTCCACGAAGGTCTGCAGGTTCTCACCGTACAGGCCCAACTGCACCATGTCGCGCAAAGTTACTGGAATTGTTCTCATAGTCTATTCCTTTCTTTTCGTTGTTTTTAGTTCAGTCTGTCGCCGTATCACGGCGACCTCCCGCTTAGTCCACTACACGGATATTCAGTCCGTTCTTCTGGGTCATACCCTTCACGGCAGCGGCAATCGCCGTAGCGTCTGCCTGAGTGTCGCCAAGCATATAACCGTAAATCTCACCCTTCACAATCACGTTACCGGTGGCAACGGTGCTTGCGCTCGTCACAGGAACGTCCTCCTGCAAGAAGCCGATGATGCCCAGAGAGTCGATGCCAGCAGGCGAGTCGCCTGTGATGGCAGTCTTGATGGTGGCCCAGGGAAGTACCTTGATGTCCTTCTCGTCGGCACCAGACGCAGAGTTCTTCACAATGGCCATACCACTGCGGATAAGGCCTGCCGTTGCGAAGTCCGACACATTCTTGATCAGGAAGCCACCGGGCAGTTGCTCCTCGATGCGACGCCACACCTTGCGGGCATGGCCGGCACCAAACGACTGCGACTCAAAAGTGTTTCCTGTCTGAAAAACTGCATTCTTCATCTTGTTTCGCGTTTTTGTTAAACAATCTCTTTACATAATCCCCGTCCCGTCTGTCGCCGTATCACGGCGACCATTCAGGACGCTCCACCTCGCTCAGCCTGCGGCACGGCAAGCGTCAGTTCTTCTGACCCCAGCCTTCCTTGGCCTTCTTCTTCTCGAACATAGCGTCGAGTTGAGACTTGCCCTTGCCGCCATAGAACTGGCTGCGGTGGGCCTTTCCCGTGTCCTTCTTGTCAAGGCCTGCTTCTTTCAGGTTCTTGAAGTAGTCACGTTCCAGTTGCTTGATGAGGGCACTCTCGTCCACCTTCTTGCCTTCCTCTGCGTCGGGAATCTCCAGGTCGCGCATCGTCTGCTTGAAGATGTACTGGTTCACCTCGATGTTGGCCTCCTTGAACTTGGCCTCCACGCCCTTCTTCACCGAAGTCCTGACTGCGTCCTTCGCATCTGTCACGGCCTTCTGCTTCTGGGCATTCTCCATCGCTTCCACACGGGCCAGGAGTTGCTTGTAGGCATCATCGCCGTCGCCATCTCCCTCGCCCTTGCCGCCGTCGCCCTTCTGGCCTGCGGCACCGGTCTTCTTCTGGTGAGCCTGCTTGTACGCAGTCACTTCTTTTGACACGTTGCTGTGGAGGTTGCCGTCCATGCGAAGAAGACGCTTCGCCAGTTTGGCTACAACGGCCTTGTTGGCCTCCGCATCATCGCCCATATCCTCCAGGGCATCATCAAGTTCACCGTTGATGGTTTCTTCACTGAGAGTGGATGACAGTTTCTTCCCGTCATTTTCAAGGCTCTCGTTCACTTGCTGTAAGAGTTCTTCCCTTTCCATAAAAGTTTCTTCGTTTTTTTGTTATCCTGAAAGCAGTCCTTCTGCCTTCATTGTTGCGGGAGCGGGATTCGAACCCGCGAACTCTACGTTATGGGCGTAGCGAGATACCGCTTCTCCATCCCGCGATGTAGCCCCACACCTGGGGCCTGCTCAAAAAAAAATGAAAGAAGTTGTCGATGCTCGCGCACCAAAATTCGAATAAATATACCTTTTGAGTGCAAAAATATACAAAATATTTGCAATTTCCAAATTTTTTTCTGTATTTTTGCAGAAAATATTCAATAATTATACAAAAGTAGCGTATATCGCTGTATCACAGCGACAAAATAATGTAGCAGATGAGAAAGTTTTCGGGATTCTACGCAAAGGACGGAGAACCTATCTTTACACAGGAATACGCCCAGTCCCTGCGTGACGGCAAGGACAGGAACAACATCCTGGCACAGGCTGGAGGACAGGAGGACTGTCTTTCCAGTCCGGCACAACTCATCTTCTACGGAGGCAAAAGAGGAGCAGGAAAAACGTATATCCTCCTCGACGCTGCCGTCGAGGACATCACGAACAGGAACTTCCGCGCCTGCATCCTGCGTAACGAGAAACCAGACCTCACCGACATGATTGAGGTCTCTTACGAACTCTATGAGCAGTTTGGCGACTACAACCGCTCGCTCAACGACATGACATGGAACTTCAACAGCGGCGCGAAACTGAAGTTCAACTACTACGAGGGCGACTTCGAGGCATTCAAGAAGCGATTCCAGGGTAAGCAGTATGCCTACATAGGCCTCGACGAGGTCACACACTGCCCCTACAAGAAGTTCAAGTACCTGCTCACGGACAACCGAAACGCCTACGGCATACGCACACACTTCCTCGCCACCTGCAACCCCGACCCCGATTCGTGGGTCGCCACATTCCTCTTCAACGGCGGATGGCTCGACACTGAGACAGGCTACCCCATCCCGGAGATGAACGGTGTCATACGCTACTGCTATATGCCGGGCAACGAGGTCAGCGAGGTGGTATTCGGCGACTCTCGCGAAGAGGTCTTCGAGAAGTGCAGGCATGACATCATGAAGCACTGGCGCGCGGAGTTCGCGCAGTACGGCTCGCCGCAGGACCTCTTCATATTCTCCGTCGCTTTCATCGAGGGAAAACTGGAGGACAACAAGAAACTCATGGAGTCAGACCCCACTTACCTCGCACGCCTGGCCAACCAGGACGAGGAACAGCAGAGCCGTGACCTCGACGGAAACTGGAAGTTCCGCTCCGCTGGCGACGACCTCATCAAGATGGATGATATGCTCGCCTTCTACGCCAACTCCTACCAAGCCACCGTGCTCGACGATTCATCGTCGAGTGACAACACCCTCTACGCCACCATCGACGTGGCACTCCAAGGCGGCGACAACTGCGTCATGTGGCTGTGGCAGGGCTACCACATCAAGGATGTATATGTCTGCCGCTACGACTCCAAGACGCTCGAAAACGTGGTCAAGGCCAAACTCGCCGAATGGGGAGTGGAGGAACAGAACGTGGCATACGACTTCCAGGGCATCGGGCAGATTCTCGAAGGACACCTGCCAGAGGCCGTCAAGTTCATCAACCAGGCAGCACCCATCGCAGAGGACAAAAAGCAGGAGGATGGAGTAAAGAAACTTTATAAAGACCTCAAGAGCCAGTGCGCCGTACTGCTCTACAAGATGTTCCGCGAACAGGAACTGTCCATCGACCAGCACATCCTCGACTACACGTTCGACGGACATGGCTACGGAAAGACCAAACTCCGCGAAATCCTCATGAAGGAACGGAAGTGCATACGCCGCACAAAGGACTCTGAGGGGAAGGCGTTCCAGATCATCTCAAAGGCCGACATGAAGAAAATCATCGGGCACTCTCCCGATTTCTTCGAGTCGCTGATGTTCCGCATGGTCTTCCGACTCCGCAAGAAGAAACACAAGCGTGCCACAGGCACATGGTGCATATAGTCACTAAATTAACAAGAATATGAACAACAGCATCCTCAACTACAAGGAAATCCTCGTCAGGGAACCGTTCTACGAAATCCTGCCTGCGGGCTACAAGGCGCACAAGACGGTCAAACGAGGACAGAAGGTCGTGGAGCCTGTCGACAGGCCGACCATGAGAATCATCACGCAGGCCGACTTCCTACGTATGTACTACCCGTCGGGCCATGCCATCAACGACCCCACCATCTACCCGGACATCGTCAAGTTCGACAAGGAATCCAACAAATACTACGTACAGCCCATCATGCGAACGGCGTTCGCATTCCAGAAAATCATCGCCACGAAACAGACGGTGCACATCGTCGGCAATGATATGCAGTTCGAACTGTCGGGAAAGGTAGAGAGCAAAATGGCCGAACTGGAGAAGACGCTCGACCTCATCACGTTCCGGCAGGGATGGCTCGACATGAGCATGGAGTACAACTTCTACGAGGCTGTACGGGGCATCAAAATCGTCGGAGATGCTGCCATCGTCGGATATTTCGACCAGCAGGGTCGCGCGTGCGCACGTACATTATCATATCTCAACCACGACACACTCTACCCGCATACCAACAATGTGACGGGAGAAATGGAGATTTTCGCAAGGAAATATTTTGACATAGACGAAGAAGGCAAGTTCACCACGGAGTTCGTCGAGGTGTGGGATGACAAATATCTCTACAGGGCCAAAAGGGGCGTGGCCAACTCGGCGACATCCAAGATCCTGCAACGCATAAAAGAGGTGTTCGGCATATCGGGCTACCAGATTTACGAGGTCAAGGAGCACGGCTTCGACTTCTGCCCGGTGGCATACTACAGGGAAGACGAAGGGGCCTGCTTCCTGCCGTCACAGTCCACCATCGAGACCTACGAGGAAGCCTTCTCCTATTTCTGCGAGAACAACCGCGCCTATGCCTTCCCCATCATGTGGTCAAAGGGCGACGGCGTACATTTCAACGCCGACGAACTGACGGGTGCAGTCAAGTACATCGAAATCGAGGACACAGACGGACAGGTTGGCTTCATGGATAAGCCCGAGGTCTCGGCAGCATACAACACACAACTGAAACTGCTCTACGACATGATCTACGAGCAGTCGTTCAGCGTCAAGCCGCCCGAACTGAAGTCGGGCGACCTCCCTGGAGTAGCCATCAAACTGCTCTTCTCGCCTGCCATCGAACTGGCCATCAACGACAGCCAGAAACTACAGCCGTTCATCAACCAACTGATACGCATCGTCAAGTTCGCATACGGCTTCCAGGAGAACTGCCAGGCTTCACTCATGGGCCTCAATATCAACGCGTGGATAGAACCGTACATCCACCAGAACGACACGGAGTTGATGACTAACCTCGCCACTGGAATCCAGAACGAGTTCATCAGCCGTCAGACGGCTTCGGAGCGTGCCGCCAAGTATGCAAAGAACGACGAGGCGGAGCGCGTGCTCAACGAATATGTAAGGAAAAAGGAAATCGACGCCCGCTTCGAACTGGAGAAGCAGCGCAACGAGACGGAACTGGAAATCAGGAAAATCAAGGCACAGAGTGCCATGAAGGGGCAGGACGTGAACACCGGCAACGGCAGGCGCAACCGTACCACCGACAAATGGGGCAACCACGAGGGCGAAAACAACTGGAGCCAGTGGAACGCCACCCACTAACCGTTCCGTCTGTTGCTGTACCACAGCAACAAAAAAACATCACAACAATGGACATAACAGTATCACAGAAAACAGCAAAACTCGCACGCCAGTACAGACTGCGTCCGCAAGACCTCGCCTTTGCCGACCTCGTGGCCGTCGGATGGGAGCCGGAAGATGCCTGGGCGGCAGCCGTCAGAGAGGGTGTAACCTGGACTAAGACGGCACGCAAACAGGCACTCTCCGACCTCCTCAATGCGGAGAACGTACAGGACCGCATCAACGATGTGAAGGCAGTGCTACGCAAAAACCAGATTGAAGCAGTCAAGAACGCCTCCGACAAGGACAAGAAGGCTATCGTCAACAATGCAATGTCAAAGGAGAATATGCTTTACGACCTCCAGACGGCCCTCGAAAGTATGACTATCGGCAGCAAGGAATGGCTCGACACCAAGAAGATGATCATCGACGTAACACGGATGAAGCAGGATGAGGTGAAGGATGACAACAACACCATCCACCACTTCCTCCCGGTCCACTACCCCACCGGCTGCCAGGACTGCCTCTATTCGCGCTGCGACACCTGCAAGTACAAAAAATCCTATCGCGAAGACAGTTAGGTATGTTGCTGTACCACAGCAACAAGGGGCAAAAAGAAAAAGCCCCCGACTTTCATAGATAACTTCTCACTTCTATCTATTAATGCACATTCCCATGCACACGCCAGCGGGGGCTCTATACCCTTCTTGGCGTGACATGGGAATTTTCTTGTGTCGAAGTGAGAAGTGGTGCAAAGGTAATAATAAAAACTCAAATTGCACTCATGAAAGTCGTGGAATTATTGAAAATTGGCAAAATTTTACTTGAATTGATGCAGAAGCACTGCATCAGCACGGGCGATGTACGCTTCATACAGATGTATGATGACTATATCAGCATGGTAGCCAGACAGGAGAAGATTTCATACATCGCAGCCACCCTCTCCCGGAAATACGGCATCAGCATCAGGCAGTTCTACTACCTCATCAAACGCCTCTCACAGGACTGCAACTTCCCTGCACCGTAATCGTCACGTATGTTGCGATATTATCGCAACTTTCACCTACCTTTGCCTCCGTCAATCGCGATGACAAGTGAACGTATTATCAAAAATTTTTCAGACTATGGCAACAGAAATTCATTCTATTCCCGACAACGGCGGCTCTGATGCCGCTACGCTGCTGGCGGCCTCAGCACTCGCAGGCAACAGCGGATGGGGTGGCGGATTCGGAAACAACCCGCTCGCAATGGCCTTCATGTTCCCATTCATCATGCCGTTCGTCATGCCCTTCATGAACATGATGTACGGCAACGGATGGGGAGGACTCGGAGGTAACAATAACGGTGGGGCTGGATTCATCAGCAACCAACTCAACAACGACGCTGGCCGTCAACTCATCATGCAGGCCATCCAGGGCAACCAAAGCGCAATCAACCAGATTGCCTCGCTCCTCAACACCACGCATGACCAGATTCAGCAGGGCATCTGCGGCCTGAACAACACAATGCTCACCTTTAACGGCGACATGAAGTTGACTGGTATGCAGATCATCAACGCCATGCAGAGCGGCAACGCCAACCTCCAGAACAGCATTGCACAGGGCCTCGCAGGCATCCTCGCTCAGATGAATGCCAACAGCAAGGACGAAGCAATGGCGCACTGCCAGCAGACCTACAACATCACCGATTCCATCAACCGTGGATTCCTCGGACTCGACAACAAAATCGACGCACTGGAGTCCAGCCGGAAGGATCGCGAGATTACAGCCCTTACGGCAAAGGTCGCACAGTTAGAGTCGCAGAACTTCACTTCCAGCGTCATCGCACAGGCTATCGCACCCGTCAACGCACAGTTGGCTGGCATCCGCTCGGAACTCGATTCCGTGAAGTGCAAACTGCCCGAGACCATGACACTGCCCAACACGCAGTACGCCATCGTACCATCATGGGCAGCACAGGTCGGAAGCGACTTCGTGGCTTCTTACTGGGCCAACCGACTCAGCGCAGCAACCACGCCGGCAGCAACGACCGACACGGGCGCAGCAGCCTAACCTCATCGTGAGCGGGGGCAACGCCTCCGCTCCTTCAAATTTTTCATTCATCAAAAAAGTAAAACTATGGATTTCAATTCTTTGGGCGAGAATAGCATCGTTCATATCGTCCGCAAAAAGCCGTTTGAGTACCTGACGGGTACGCTCAAATCCAAGACTGCCAAGCAGCAGCAGAGCCAGTACCTGCTTCAACAGGTACAGCAGCCTGTCGATGTCGTGATAACTGTCAACGGCAGCGACGAGGTGGTGCCTGGCATACAGCAGGGCATGGAGGCCGTTGAATACAGGGGCTCATTCTACTGCACGACGGCAGACGGCGCACAGCAGGCAATCGCCAACATGATGCAGATGGCAAGCAACGGAAAGGCAGAGATGCCGTACTACGATTCCATCCTGCAGAAGGGCGAGAAGTATATGGAGCACCTCAACCCGCAGTATGCCGAGGGGAAACGGCAGGCCCGTTCCATCAAGGCTCTGGAGGAACGGCAGGATGCACAGGACAAGAAACTGGACCGCATCCTGTCAAGGCTCGACGAGTTCTTTGACTCGCCGAAGAAATAGGGTCCAATAATCATCTACAACTATGTTCGGAAGAAGGAAATACTTAGTAGTGACGGGCAGCGACCACGACGGCGGGTTCCGCGAAAACTGGCGCAACGAGATGTTCGAGCACATGAGCAGGGGTGGCCTGCACGGCAACCCACGCAGCAACACAGAGGAAGCCTACAAGGACGGCTACCGCCAAGGATGGGAGGACGCTGAGCGCAACATCCAGTATTAACGCGAAAGGGTTGGCAGACTGCCTGCCAATCCTTTCCACTCTTTGAAGAACTTGAAAGAAATGGAAAGACTATGAGACAATATATTTCTGAGGATGAGGCATATTACATGGATGCCTATCACGGACAGTTCAGCCGCAAACTGGCAAAATGGGCCATCGACAACATGAAGGTGAAGGACCCGGCAACGGGCAAGATGGCGAAGATCACACCGAGAGCGGTCGACGATGTGGAGGAGATTATGCACAACAACGGCATCGAGGTGCCCGACAAGTGCATCTACACCTGCTGGTATCTGTTCAACATGGCCATCGCTGACTACCCGAAGACGTGCAAGACGGACACACAGAGGGCCACGTTCGTCGAGGAAACACTGCTCGATCCTGACGGCGACCCGTCGAACGTGCTGGACTGCTTCGTCACAAAGATGTGCAACGCGGGAATACCTGTCTATTGGGAGAGATTCTTATGATAAGGCAGGGCTTTCCTATCGGGCAGGATGACTGGTACTGCGAAGTTCTCTACGATGTCAGGCAGAATGACCTCCGCGAGGTCTACTATACCCTGCTCGACTCAGGATGCCCGGACTATATGGCACAGAAGGCCTGCATGGTGCTGTCAAGCAAGAACAAGGGCTACACTTTCACTAATCTGCACACAAGGCACTCAGTCATGTTCATCTCCGCAACGACAAGCGCGGAACAGATGTACGACAGCATCCAGCATGAGACGAAACACACGGTGGAACACATCAGCGACTTTTTTGATGTCGACCCGAAAAGCGAAGAGTCGGCATACCTCCAGGGGGAGATTGCAAGGCTGATGTTCCCGGCGGCGGCCATCGTCATCTGCCCGGTATGCAGACACAAAGGATAAGAGCGGGGTCACACCTCGCCCTTGTCCTTGAAATGCCAGCACGCGCGCTGACTCAGCAACACGCAGCGAGACTCGGTCCAGTAAGGACAGATGCCAAGCGTAGGCAGGCGGTCATGGACGGACAGGGTGTGGAAGTCCGTCACCTCCGTCACATGAGCGCACTCGCCGCAGTAATGCTTCACTGTCGGCTCTACCACACGTCTGGGCCTAACCGTGGCTGATTTCCTGCTTCCTGCCATACTCTGCAATCAATAGGGCATCGGCATTGGCCAGCGTCACCTTTATGTCGGGGAACAACTGCTGAGCCTTGGCCTTCAGGCGGTTCTTCCACGCGCTCTTGCCGTAATCGCTGCTCTTGCCGAGTTGATAACTCTTCTCCCACTTCTGGGGAGTGACGGTGTTCGTCGGTATTCTCAATGCCAGCAGGGCCATCTCCAGATGACCGCAGTGCCGCGCGAACGTGGCCGTGGCCTTTGATGACTGCCCAGGCATACCGTGGCCCACATTCTCCAGATAGGCCACACTGCTCCCATGAGCATAGCCTTCCAGGAAGGCAAGGATGTCCTGTGGCGTGTCGGGCATCTTCGCGACTTCCACGACGCGTCCGCTATCGTCAACGACGGCAATGCCGCCCGCACTGCCGGGGTCTATTCCGATAATCTTCCTCATAGCAGTTTCTCCCTTAACATGGTGATGGTCTCGGCTATCTTACTCAGGTTGTCAGTGACTACACCGTCGTTCAGCACGGGAACGAACTCGGGCATGGCACTGCCGTTCTCAATACCGCACGCCACATGGTCGATGAAGTCGACAATAAGAGCGTGGTCCTCAATGATGTCTATCAGTCGGTTGTCAGCCTTCATGGGCACCTCCTTCCTGTTCTGCCTGCTGCAACTCCGTCGCAACCATATCCACGATACGGGCCTTGGCGGCCTCCCTCTCTTTCTCCTCCTCCAGCACCTTGCCGTCCTCGGCTTCCGTCACATCCTTAGCCTGCTGACGGCTTACGAAAGCCTGCAACGCCTGACTCTTGGCTGCCGTATATTCGCTATCACCAAGAATGGTGGTGTCACAGTACATCATCGTGAACAGGTTGTGAAGCGCATGGGCTCCGCTCTCGCCGTTCATCACCTCATACTCGATGAAGCGGTACATCGTGCTGCCGCACACGAAACAGATGCTCCAGCCGCCGCCGACGGTCTGCACCGTCATGTAGGGCAGGCCGCCACGCCTCAGATGCTTGCGCACATCAACGGGCACACCGTTCATGTCACGCAGACGGGCAAGGTCTTTCTTACCCATCGTCCGCACGATTTTCAACACCTCGAAGTTGCCGGCACGATAAACCTTGCCGAAATCCATCTCTCTTCTCTCTTCCATAGTTATCTTTGCTTGTTAATGATTGATTTGCTTCACTCTGCTGAATTCGTCGCTGTGCACGTTGCCGGTGCTCCCGTCATAGTAGCGCACAGACACTCTCGCACCGCCAGTGGCCACGATGTCCACATGGCTCGTATGGCGGATATACACCGTCGTGGCCTTCAAACCGTCAAGCACCAGACGGCCCCTGCAGTCACCAAGGAACACATAGTAGCCGCTCTCGCCTTCTATGTCAACATCCTCGTCGACATAGATATGATGCCCGTGCAGTTCCTCCTGCGGGAACACTTCCTTGCAGAAGTCATAGTCCAGCCAGTCATATTTCACGCTGAAATCAAAGCCTCGGATAAAAATATCCAGAAGTTCACCGTATGACAACTCCCTGTTCCACACGGTCTGCTGCCACTCTTCACAAAGCCCGGTCTTGACGGCCTTGTTCCTCAAAATCCTGTTAAGTTCACTAATCTCCATATCCTTATTATTCTTGTCCCGTATGCCGCTATACCATAGCGGCCACAAAAATCAGTCATCATCACCGATAAATGTTCCCCTCTCGCTGATATAGTCCATCTTCATGTCCTCGCTCTCAATGATAAAGGGACGCTTCAGCCTGGCAGCATCACAGCCGTACACCTGGTACTCCGTGCCGTTGCCCATCCTGCGCTTGAAGAAGCCGTGGCCGCCGGCCTTGCCCATCGTCTGGCCGAACTTCTGCTTCGTCACCATGTCGGCATTGTTGTCCTGGCAGAAGGCCGTCAGGCTCTTCAACATATCCTCCGTGGTAATCCACGTCGACAACTCGCCCTTGCCCCTCGCGTCCCAGCGCATCTGGTAGGCGTTTATCCACGCTATAACGGGGTTTATCTGCAACTGAGCGGCAAGTATCTGCCGCCTGTTGCCCTCGCTGTCTGGGAACACGAACTTCCGCCTGCGCAACTCCTTCGCGCCGCGCATAATCCAGTTGAAGATACCGGGATATTCGGCCACCAACTCACGAGACAGGTTCGGGTTCTGCTTTTCCTTCGGCACCACATACTCGAAGTTGATGAACTGAAGCCTGCGGATGAAGCCGAGGCTCTGGTCATCGCTGTACGGCAGTTCGTTCAGGTTGAAAATCAGGAACGGGATGTTGTAGTTCTCCTTCACGTCCTCACCCAACTTCCTGTCCGTCACGCTCTCACCGCTCACGATACGCTTGAACACACCCGTCCGCTTCCTGCCGAAGGTGCGCTGGTCGCTGTCGCTGCTCCAGTTGAACAGGGCATCGCGCAACAGCCGCCGCGCCCTCATGCCCTCATCACCTGGGGCCGTCAGGTCATCATAGTCCAGGCCGCTGATGCGCTCCTTGCCGAAGATGCCGATGGCAGTGTCGTAGATGGTGCTCTTGCCATTGGCACCGCTGCCTATCAGTATCAGGCACAACTCTATCTTCGCCGCGTTCTTGCCCTCATAGGGGTTGTACACGCTGCCGCGCTCCATCAGGCCCAGCCCAAGGAACATCTGCAATATCAGGCGGGAGTTCTTGTCCGGCAGCACCTCATGCAGGAAGTTCAGCCACTTGTTGCACTTCGCCTTCGAGTCATAGTTGTAGGGATGGTAGAATGTCACGTGCCACTTTGGGCTGAAATCATAGAACTCGTAGTCACGCAAGTCAAGCACGCCGTTGTTGAACGCCACAAGGTTCGCACGCGGCAACAGCAGGTTGAAGTACCTGATGATGTCCACGAAGTACTTCATGCAGATGGTCTTCTTCCCTATCATCGGAACGATGCGCAGGTGCTCCAGCAGCAGGTCGTAGGCCGTAATCAGCAACTCTTCCCTCACCGACACATAGATACGCCCGTCGAACATG
The DNA here is from genome assembly GCA_017483805.1 of Prevotella sp. Taxonomy (GTDB): domain Bacteria; phylum Bacteroidota; class Bacteroidia; order Bacteroidales; family Bacteroidaceae; genus Prevotella. The sequence continues at coordinate 15,622 of JAFUUL010000143.1, read as the reverse complement.
AAGAAACTGCCGTCATAGTACATCACAGGCACCTCCTTCGCCAACCGCCGTATCGTCTCTATGAAGTCGAGGAAACGCTCCTGCCACATACCCGAAGCCTTGTTCCCCCACTCCCCCTTGAACTTCTCAAAGTTGAAGTCCGACCGAGCACTGATACTCAGCATCTCGGAAAACAACTTGTCAATAACAGCACTGTCCTTCATCTTCTGCCTCTCTTCTTTTCATTGTCCTGTATGTCGCTATACCATAGCGACACCTCATCTGTTGAATACCCGCGCCCAGAAGCCGCGCCCCTTCAGACGCTCCACCTCCGCTGCCCTGTTGTCGGCAACCTCCTCCAGCAGCGCAATCTTCGACTCACGCAACTTCAGTTCCTGCTCCATCAGCGCATTGCTCTGTTCAAGCGTATGAATGGCACTGTCCGAACACTCCCTGGCCTGAAGCAATGCCGTCTTCACGCCCTTCAGTTCCTCCATTGCCTCCACAAGCGCACGATCCCGTGCAGCCGTCAGGTTCTCCAACTCGGCAACCCTTGCCTCCAACGCTCTCACCTGCGCCACCGTGGGGCGCACCCGCTTCTTCTTCTCTTCCATAATATGGTCAAATCGTTATCTTTTTACTCTTCTCGTATTCATCCATCAGCACACCAACATCATATCCGAACTCAACAAGAGACTGAATGAAGTTGACCGCATCTTCCTTTTTGACACCTTTCAGAAAGACAACATCACCGCTCACCCACATCCCGTCAACCCCCGACCGCATAGCCGACCAGCGGGCCTTCCTGCGACGGGCATTCTCGCCGACGCGCAGGAAATCCACAATCTCCGCAAGAACGTCAAAACTCAATGCACCGTAAATCTCCAGACCAGCACTAACCCCATCGGCCGTCCTAATCACATCGAAGCGGGGAACACCCGCCATCCTAAGCATCCTGGCAACTTCTTTCTGTTGCCCCGTAGTCCTCGCCTGTAGCATACCTTTCATGATTCCAATCATCCATATTTTTCGTTCCAAATTACAACTCTGCACTGTATATCATGTCGGCAATCTCGTCCAGACTCTCAACGACATCAATACAATTACCGCTATAGGTTATACGCCGACAAGCAGGCTTCACCCCATAGTCCACCTTCTCTTCGGCATCATCACTGACAGAGTCAATACAGGCAGCACGTATCAGTGCCTCCTTGCCGTCATACAACGCAGTAACCCTAATAAAACCATTCGGACACTTCACGGATTCCGATTTCACAATTCCCGCACATACAATCCATACAGCAACAGAAGCCAACCAGCACAGACAACCGTCAAGCAGAGAACGTCAACATCGTCTCAGGCAGAACAAAACCGTACTTCGGAAATTTGGGCCAAAATCAGCAACCCCGAAAAACGCAAATGCGCGATAACATACACTAAATGCGCAATCGCAATTTCATATCATACACTAAAAAATGCCGATAAACAAAGGGGTTCACAATGCCAAGCGCGCGATCTGCACAACAAAGGCCGACCTTACCCAAAATTTTTGCTTCCCGTACCTTATTATACGTGCGTAATCAGAATCCTCTGCAAAGATACCAAAAATCGCGCAAATCATACACTATGTTCACGAAAATCCTTTGTTTATTAAGGTTTTTTAGTGAATGATATTTTTTACACAAACCGATTTTCGCCCATTTTAGTGAATGATAACGCGCTTTTCAGCATCAGAAAAATTTCGCTTTTCTTTACAAAATGAAAATCTCTGGAAATTTTAACATAAATCGCGCATACCAGAACAAAAAAACGGAGAAAAATTTCAAGGAAAAATTGGAAGGAAAATTTGGTTGAGGGGATTAAAATGGGAGAAAAATTTTGGGGAAAAATATTTTCGGGAGGCGACCACGCGCCCTTCGGGCTGGGTCTGGCAGGGGGGTATGGGGGTATTCGGAAATATCTTTACATTAACTTAACTCGCTGGTTTTCAGCAAGTTACGCCTACGATACACTATATTATAACGTATAATAAGCCAATTGTGCGCCCGCACAACGCCATTTTGTAAATATTTTTCGCACCAAATTCGCCTCGCGCCACCTCCCCCAAACCCCTAAAAAACCTTAACAAACTCTCTTAAAAAACCTTAACACGCTGCCACCTTGTCAGTTACACAATAATGTTAAAGTCAGTCTTTTTGTTTACACATTGTCACGGATAATGCGTTTTGCTTTACATATTGTCGCAAATATTCTGCCAAACGTGACGCACTGACTGCCAAACTGACTGCCAAAATTTTTGGCACGCTTTTATATTTTTGGCACGCTGCCACTTGCATACTTTTTGCATATTTATACATCGTAACTATTTGATTATCAACACTTTACAATTTGGCACGCTTCACATTTTGGCACGCCATTTGCACTATATAGGTAGGCGGAGATACCGCTGGCGGGCATAGCGCACCACCCGCGACAACGGGCGCACTTAAATTTTTAAGATTATGACTACAGCAATTGACAACAAGCAAGAGAGAGAAGAGTCTCAGTTGAGACAAGTTCGTAACGCTATGCTCCAGCACTACATTTCAACAAGTTGGGATGTGTTCACGCAATTCGTTGATATCAACGAAACGGAACTAGCGGAGTTTAAGAAGATGACGAAAGACGGCACAATTGTCTACACCATACCGAGCGAAGAGAGTTTGGCCGCTGACGCGAAAAGCGAAAATCCACGCTTTTCGAAAGCACGCAAATTCGGGAGCGTGCAATGGTATAAGAAAAGCCAGGAAGTCGGAACGGCTTTGGCGCTGCTGACAAGTTATTCGAGTTATGTCAGGTATATGGATTCGAAAGCAAATCAAGAGCAGCGAGACAACAAGAAACTAGAGGCTGCGGCCTCAGTCCTCGGGCTGTCAGTTGAACAATTGCTTGCGCTTGCGAAAAGCAAGTAACGAGCACACACACACTGAAAAGAGCAGGGAGCACAAAAAGTGCTCCCCACTTTTTTATTCCCCGAAACGAAACCGCCTAATGTAGCCAGCCCGCAAGGCTGACGGTTGCCAGCCCGTGGAAATACAGAGCAGACGGCGAAACGGCCAGCCGAGCAATTTGGCCGAACGAACAAAACGAACGAACGAAATGAACGATTTGCACAATGTGCACCTTTGGGTGGCGAACGACATCGTATGCCAGATGTCTGTTGAGGGAGAGAGATATCCGTCAGTGATGGATGTACGGGCACACTGGAGATTCGTCGAGATGGACGATGTCACGAATGATGAGATACAGAAAATCATAGATGATGTCAGAGGCCTGGACGAGTTCGACAAGGTTTGCCGAATGATGAGCGACCCGCTGGGAGTATGCTCCGTCAACCCCGATGACTATTGAACACAGAGCACACGGGAGACTTCCCGTGTAATGTGGCCATCCTTCGGGATGCAGGTTGCAAGCCCTGACGAACACACAGCACAGGCAAGGGCCTGCCGACACGCCCAACCCCACCACCAGCCGAACGGCTGACGGGTAGGAAACGACCGGCGGGAAAATGCGGAGCCGAACGGCATTTCAGTCGTACCGAACGACCGAACGAGCAAGCCGAACGGGAGAGCCGCTGTCTGACCGAACAACGGACTCCCGCGGCAGTTATCTGCAATGGTGCGCGACATGGCTACGCCCCTGGGGAGAGATACAAATCATATTCTTTTTAACGATTATCTCATCTCGTGATGAGAGTACGATAATAACCGCTGGTTACTTGCGGAGAGCGACTGCGTATGCAGTACGATATATCGGAGGATGTATCGTGGTGGTTCCCGCCAAAAGTACGATGGCCCATTTAATCACTTTAGCAGGCCATCGGGCTGAGCGATGAGCAAACGATTCGCCATCGGCCACGCCGAAAGACATTAACGGGTGAAAGACCCACAGAATAAAGAACGGCCCGGCATATGACCAAATATGCCAATATCCGACGGATGGGGCAAAGATGTCCGAGCAATCGGGAGTCCCAAGAGAGAATGAAAGTACGAAAAACGAAGTCGGAGAGACTACGGGAGCGAGTACGGGAAACCTGCCCGCTCCTTCAATGTTTAACCAATTCAAGTGAGAAGATGAAAGAAATAGAAGATTACACGGTAGGTGCTCTTGACGCCGCCCTGATGTGCGACGAACTGCTCGCACAGATGCTGGTGTTGTTTGAAAAATAGCCCCATCCTGACAGATGAAGTCATTTCCTGCCCGAACGTGCGGGAAATCTGGAAATCAAGTACGATGAACCAGCCCCTCGGCGGCAGATGGAATCGCTATCCGTCAGCCGCACAGAAAAAGTTGAACCAAAACAAAGTACGATTATGAAAAAGGAATTAAGACTTCTTGCAGGCATCATCCTGCACCCGTTCAAGTGCATCTACCACAAGTTCTACCGCACCACAGACGAGATGGTCATCCGTGACCGCGTGCGTCAATCGTGGTGGTTAAAAAACCACGAAAGGATGCACGAAATGTCGTTTTTAACAAACACGGCCTACACCGGCAGCGACCTAAATGCCGACCTGCACCACGGGGCCCTGTAGTCTCAGGGGAGCATGATGCTCCCACACAAACCAACAAATCTTGAAATATGAAACGAATAATCCTGCACCTGCAGGCCCTGGCAGTATTGCTGCCCTGCCTGCTCATCTTCGTGAACGGAAACCTTGAATTAACAATTGTCGGCATCCTGTATCTCGTGTGGCTCGCGTTCTTCGCAGCCCCCACGCCCGCAGGCAAGCGGTTCATCCGCCGCTACTACCACGAAATCTTGAAAATTGAGAATGCCATGTAGCCTCCCGTCCGCCTTGCATGGCGGGCACTATTGTCTAACCCTAAAAAAATGAACGAATTATGATGAATTACAAATGTATCGTGACGCTCCACAACGGAGCACACAAGATTGTGAGAATGACAAAGGACGTAGTAGCCAAAATATGCTACCTCTACCGACAGATGCAGCGCAGCATCTTCAACGATGCCGTCATCGTCGCAGTGAACGACACAGTCCTGGTACTGAACAAGTGCAGGTCGCTCCGCTTCATCTACGAGGACACCCACCGCGAATACCTCACGCTCTGTTAAAGTCTCTGGCGGCCATCTGGCCGCACCACAAACCAAAACCTCTGATTATGACACACTACGGACAAGGCATCTACCGCATCATCCGCGCAGTCGGCGGCTGGTGCGTGGCCAGGGTTGTCGGCCACTACGACAACGGCTCACCCGTCTACCATCGCGTGAGCGGCCTCTACTCCTATCGCGGCTGGGCGCAGAATTACGCCCGCCGCATGAAACTGAACGTGCAGAACTACGAGTTCTCGCGGTAGTCTTTTCTGGCACGGGTGGGCTTTTTCGTTCATTTCCCGCCTGTGCTGCCTATTGTTTAACCACTAAAACTTAAAGAATATGTTGTATTACAATTTTGCAAACTACGAAGAGTTCAAGGAACTTTTCGGAATTGTCGAACACGGCAACGGCGTAAAGTCACGCAAGAACAAAATCCTGCTGGCCCTCTACAAGGACCGCCAGGCCCTGCGCACGCACATACGTGCGATAAGTTACGAGGTCTGTCACAACTTGCAATCGAAATATACTGTAAAAATCGACAAAGCCGATTCTGACAAGAACTGGAGAAAGTACCGCCTTACTCGCACCCACTATCGTGATGCGAAGTACAAGTACGAGGACGATCACAGGCACGACCTGCTCTACAATACAAGCCTGCCTACGCTGAAGACGCACCTGCTGAAACTGCTGGGCGACTTCGACCTGTTCGACCGCCCTGAGCGCTACGCTCTTTTTCTCAAAGGAAGGTCCTACTATTCGGACCAGTTCTGCACAGACGATTTCAATGGTCTGTGCGAGGACGGCACAATAAATGCCATCCGATACAGAAATGTAGAAAAGGACAGAACCTTCAAGATGAAAGCGGGCAAGATGTTCAACCACATCCTCGCCTGCAATCGTCTGACGGCCTCACTGCCCGAGCAGATCCAGCGTTGGCTCTCCGAGGAGTGGGTGGCCGACTGGATTGAGTACGCCCGTCAGAACCTGCAAGACACAAACTGCGTCCTCCATGTCGATGACAACTTCAGCGACATCTACGACAGCAGATGCTGCGCAGGCTATGACGAGGACTCCAATTCCTTCGGCTCCTGCATGGTCGGCGACGAACAGTGGACGTTCTACCGCGACGCGGTCGATGCCAAGGCAGCGTATCTCACGCTTGCCGACGGCATGATTGTCGCCCGCTGCATCGTCTTCACCAATGTCACCGACCAGGACGGCGGGAAATGGCGGCTGGCCGAGCGTCAGTACTCCATGTTCCAAGAGCCCGCGCTCCAGCGGCAACTCATCGCCGCCCTCATCCGCGACGGCCATATCGATGGCTACAAGACGGTGGGTGCATCCTGCGGCGACGCGCGAAAGTTCGTCGACTGCCAGGGCAACAGCCTGGAGAAAATGCGTTTCTCCATCCCCTGCCACCTCGAAGACGGCGACACCATCTCCTATCAGGACTCGTTCAAGTGGTTCGACTACGAGACGCAGGTCGCCACCAATTACGGCGAAGGCGACACCGACCTGTCCACAACTGACTTCGCGGTCAGCATAGACATTCATGAGAATGACTGCTGATCAAACTACAACGATGAGTACATCGAGCATGACGATGCCTACTATGTAGATACTCGCGATGACTTTTTCTATGAAAACCAGGTCGTAAGCGCTTATGTCCAAGATAGGAACGGACAGTATCACGAAGAGTACTGCTTCGATGAAGACTGCATCGAAATCGACAGTCATTACTACTATGCAGGACGCAACGCTTGCGCCGCTTCCGATTACGGCATCTATGAGTGCCCGAACTGCGGAGAATATTTCATCCCCGGCCGCCACTACAGTAGTTACTCGGAACTCACCGAGGAGGACTACTGCTGCTACGCCTGTATGGAGGAAGCCGAGCAGACGTACAAGGCGGACAACTGGACCTACTCAGACTACGATGAAGAGTATTTCGAGGACAGCGACGATGTCACCGAGTACTTCGAGTGGTCTGAACTTACCCACGCCTATCTCCGCAAGACCATCTCCGTCGAATCTCTTCAGGCTCTCATCGACGATGAGAGTGTCGCATGGGTGGGCAATGCCTACTACTACGACATCATCGGCTACGACGGCGAGCCCGTCCACATCTCGGCAGCCGACCTCCGTGCTGCCTGACCAGTCTCTCAGGGTTCGGTATGGTGCTGTACCACAGCACCCCAGCCCTCCAATTATTAACCCAACTAAAACATTTAAGAATATGAACAAAGAACTTCTTTTCAATCTCTACGCCATCCACTCCCCCAGCGGCAGCGAGAAGCGTATGCGTCGCTTCCTCAAAAAGCAGGCAGCAGCCTGCGGGGCCACGAGCATCGAGCAGGACCGTCTCGGCAACCTCTTCATCACGAAGGGCACTTCCGACACCTACCCCTGTCTTGCAGCCCACATGGACCAGGTGCAGCGCTACCACTCCAAGGACTTCCGTGTCTTCGAGCACGACGGCGTGGCCTTCGCCTTCTCCGCCCGCAGCATGGCGCAGCAGGGGCTCGGTGCCGACGATAAGAACGGCATCTTCATCTGCCTCGAGTGCCTGCGCCGCTACGATGTGCTCAAGGTGGCGTTCTTCGTCGGCGAGGAGACGGGATGCGTCGGCTCACGGGCCTGCGACCTCTCGTTCTTCCGTGACTGCCGCTTCATCGTCCAGCCGGACAGGCACGGCGGCCACGACCTCATCACCGATATGTTCTGCGGCGACGTGTGCTCCGAGGAGTTCGTGCAGGCCATCGGGGCCGATGCCTTCGGCTACAAGCACGACAGCGGCTCCATCACCGACGTAGGCGAACTCACCGAGCGCGGCGTGGGCATCTCCTGCCTCAACCTCTCGTGCGGCTACTACAAGGCACACTCCGACCAAGAGGTCACAGTTCTCCCAGAGTTGGAGAACTGCCTCAACTTCGTCTGCCACATCATCGAGACCTGCACCGCCGTCTACCCTTTCCAGGGCGGACGCCGCACCTACTCATTCGGTGGCTTCGGCCATTCCAAAGGCTGGTACGAGGATGACGAGACCTACTACTACGAGTGCGGCTACTATGACGAGGATATAGAGACCATGCGTCAGTATCTCGGCATACAGCCCGACGTCTCGCTCGACGAGATTCGCCGCTCCTGCATCTCCGAGTTCCACGCCTTCTGCTTCTTCGACAGCAAAGAGTGCGACGCCATGCTCAGCGACATCTACACGTTCGTCAAGGATGAGTGCACGGGTGCTCATTGGTGGGATGATGATGACCTCGTCGGTGATACCGTCGGCCAACTCGTCGAGGACACGAGAAGCCTCCGCAAAGTCTCTTAGGGTTCGGTATGGTGCTGTACCACAGCACCCCAGCCCTCAACCATTCAACCAAAATTTAATGTCAGCATTATGAACGAACTCGCAAAGTGGGCATGGCTCATCCTGCTCATTATCCTCTTCTTCGGCTGGTGGACGATAGTCATCTTCGCAGCCGAAATCATCATCTTCTTCATCATCATGTGGCTGAAGCCAGAATGGCTCGACCGCCTGTAGTCTCATTCGGCCTGCCAAAGGACAGGCCACCATTGTCTAACCCCTTAAAAAAATCAAAGAATATGACAGAGTTAATGATTCCACAAGCAAAGGCTGGCTTCTCAGCCATCAACGGCGAAATCTGCGAAGTACGCATCAAGGTCGTCAATTTCCGCACCAACGCGTCTGGTCTGCCCAGCGACCTGCTCGTTTCCCACGCTGGAGGCGACAGCGTCGTTTCTGCCGACAACTTCTTCGACAGCATTGAACATCTGAAAGAACAGAAACCCGCACCGTGGAATTGTCCGGTGTATACGCCGCATTTCTTCCAAGAAAAACTTAAGGACAACTTCGACGTTGACTGCTGGGTCATGGAAAACGGTTTGGCCGTCCACAAGACTGGTCCCGCCATGGAAATACTCATCAGCATCGGAGAAAAAGGAAATGTCGCCGCCATGGAGTCGCCACAGATTCCGTCAGAGTCCTACGACTCGTCCGAGCAGTGCTACGCATTTAACGATGTAACGGTCGTTGCCGCAGACGGCTCACGGCGGGTCGTTAAGGGCATTGCTAACCTCTGCCGCCTCACGCCCGAACAGGAACAGATTATGCAAGACATCGAAGCCCTCTTCGACAAGGCCCATGCCTCCGGACTGAAGATCGTGCAGGACTTCTGCGGAACCTACGCCTTCAACGTATCAGACCTCCAGAGTTGGGAGTTCGGCTACGAGAATATTGACGGCATGGAGTTCGTCGACCTATCCAACCCCATGTTCCATCGCGAACGCCCGCTCTCCTATGTGACCAGCGACGATGACAGGCTCTTTGTCTGCCGCAAGGAATCCTGACAGTCTCTCATCCTGCCTTTCATGGCAGGAGCAATCACTAAACCCTAAAAATATCACGAATATGAGCAAGACAGATTTCTATCAGATGCACCGCATCATCCACAGCGCAGAACTGCGCGAGTTGCAGCAGGCCGTCACCGACTTCGGCGGCGAGGCCCACTTCGGCACCGACTACACAGGACCTGGAGCCACCGGCCACGAGCGGCCCGTCATCTGCGTCAACCGCTATCACGGCGAAGGGCCGGAGGATGTCTTTATCAACGCCATATCCGTCAAGGAAGGCTGCATGGACATCCTGGCCGAGACCAAGGAGTACGGCGACGAGTTCACCCTCGAGCCGTCAGAAATCGAGTTCGGTCATGTCAGTTTCATCACCGATGCCATCCCCGACGGAACAGACCACGGCGAGCCGTCAATCATCAAGACGGCCACCTTCACCACCGTCAGCGGCGAATGGATCTCCGTCAACACCGATGACCATACGTGGGAGTACCAGCGCGATGCCGACGATGACGAGACCTACGCCAGCGGCGGCTACCAGACCGACGATGACCGCCCCTGCACCGTCATCGACTACGACGGCTGCTTCTGCCTGCCCTTTGCCGTCCATGATGCCCTGCGGCGGCTCGGCTACGCCATCGACCTATAATCTTTGTTTTAGTTGGTTGGGCAGAGGAGGAGCGACACCTCCCTGCCTTTCTATCGTCTAACCCTTAAACGTAAAGAATATGTCACAGTCAATCATCAACGATGCTCACCGCATCAACCAGATCACCGGACGCCCCATGTCCGAGTGCGAACAGCAGGCACAGCAGATCGCCAAACTCTGCCGAGAGATGAAGTCACGTATCGTGGAGTTCTACTTCATCAAGAAAGACGGCTCCGTCCGTCAGGCCTTCGGCACGCTCCAGGACGAGGTCATCCTCCCCCACATCAAGAGCGAGAGCAACCGCGAGCCGCGCCCCGACGTTGTCACCTATTTTGACACCGTCGCACAGTCTTTCCGCTCCTTCCGCAAGGAGAACTTCAAGTCCTTTGTAGCATGAAGAGGTATTACGACAACGACGGCAACCCGCTCCACGAGGTGTGCGGCAACTGCAAACTGCGCAGGTGGGGAACCAGCGAGTCCATACCTGCCATGTACTGCCAGAGAACCCGCCTTATCGTAAAGTGGGAAGACTCCTGCATCTACCATGTATCTTCTTAGTCTCTCAGCCATCTTTGCAACGATGGCACTATTTCACCAAAAAACTTTACGGAATATGAAAGCAAAAACCAGCATCACCATCAAGGGCGAGCCAGTGGAGTTCACCCTTGACACCAAGCGGCTCGACCGCAACTATCCCGACGAGAACTATGCCTACTGGATTCAGGAGGACAAATTCGGTTTCTTCCACGAAGTCAACATCAACAAGGCAGATGACGGCTCCTTCAAGGCCACCGGCATTGTCAACACATGGTTCGACCTCGGACGATTCGAGGATGCCGCCGACCCAGACTGCGTGAGCGACGTGACCTTCACGTTCTCAGACGAGAAGAACAGCCTCGGGCAACTCTCCAGCCTCATCTCACGCCACGCCTACGCGGAGTTGCGCCGAAAGGTGGCCGACAGCGTCGGCGACGAGCCGGCCCCCTTCATCTTCCCTGCCGTGGCCAGGGCTCTCGAAGGGGGCGGCAAGGTCTGCCGCGAACTCATCCTCATCGACTGGCTCGATGTCGACTCCATGCGCGTCTGCACCAACTGCGGGGCTATCATGGAGCAGGGGTGGCTCATGGGCGACATGGGCTACGCCTGTTCCGACGAGTGCGCCGCACAGATGGAGGGCATCACTATGGAGCAGTTCAGGAAATGGCGCATCTACAAGGATGACATCATCGAATACCTCCGCGATATAGAGAATGAGGGCCGCCAAATCGAAGACCTCACGCAGGAGGAGTGCGACGCCATCATCGGCGAGTACTGCGCCGACCGCGACTACTTCTGGACAGAGTGGTATTAGTCTCTCAGCCCTCCACTGCACGGAGGGCACAATCCAAACCAGTAAAGAAAATCATGACAGAACTGAAGAAACTATCCTACAAGTTGGAGGACACCTTCGCCCTCGGCAGGTCGCTCCCCGTCGTAGCCATGCGGCAACTCCCCAAGTTGGCCGACGCCTTCGAGGCCCTGCCGCAGGAGCCAGGCTATGTCGAAGGCGTACCGCTGGCAATGGCCAGCCACATTCGCGGCTTCGTCAGCCGCAACAGCCGGCTCATCGACGATGAGCGACAACTCACCGCCATCTTCACCGATGCCTGCCGCCGTGCCGTCTACGGCCCGCGCTACCTTGCCCTCCTCGCCCTGTAAGCCAAAAGTCCCGTATGCCGCTATACCATAGCGGCCCTCATCTAACCCTTTATATATAAAGTAAGCATTATGGAAAAATCAATCTACCCATTCAGCCTCGTCGAAAAGCCCAACGAGGACCTGAAACAGTACGGCCGCGAAATCCAGGTCGTACAATGTGAAAACAGCGGCACGTTCTCCATCGACGTGCTCACCGTCGGCGCAGACGGGGGAATCCGTGGCATCACCACCTTCGCCGAAGGTCTCTACGAGGATGACCTGCCCGACACCGTCAGCGACTGCTGGGCCCACGTCCGCGTCACGGCCACCACGCGCGTCGGCAACGATGACATCCTCTACAAGTTCGTGCCAGGCTGGACTCACGACCTGCCCGCGCTCATCGCAGGCATCACCGAAGTCAGTCTCTATTTCCACGACAACGACACCGACACGATGGAGTGCGTCGACAACAACCCCGCAGGCATCGATGCCTACGCCAACCGCAACGGCTCGTTCTATGTCCGTGCAGAGGACTACGACGAAGCCCTCCGCCAGATCGAGGAGCACGACGAACTCGGCATCGAGCGTTAAGAATAAGCACCATTTTCTTCTCACTTTTATATTTTCTACATTCCCAGAGGACAGGCCCGTCGAACGGCCTGCCCTCACTTTTTAGCCAAAAGATAGAATTATATCAGAAATTTTTCGTAATTTTGCACAGAATATGAGAAAGGAAATCAGAAATCTCAGTTTCGAGCAGAACAAGAAGTACCGACACGCCATCGACCTCGGCTACTTCGACGCCTACGATGACAATCCGCGAGAGTGGAAGCACACCTTCGTAGGCACGTTTCTGTGGAAATACCCTGGGCGCACCAAGGTCATATCGACCTTCACCGCCATCCTCGGCCACCTCCCGCTGTGGGAGGACATGACCGACAACACCCTCCGCGACCTCGTCGACGAGATGAAGCAGCAGGGTCTCGCCTCGTCATCCATCCGCACCATGTGTGCCGAACTGAAGGCCGTGCTCAATGCCAACTTCCGCTCCGTGCCGTCCGACAAGGATGACTTCGCGCGCATCCTCTCCGTCCGAAAGGGGGCCTCACAGGCCGTCTACCTCACACGCGCCGAGATGCAGCAGTTCATCAACTACAAGCCTGCGTCAGCCCTAGAGCAGTACGTCCACCGCAACTTCATCGTCGAGATGCTCACCGGCGCGCGCCTCGTCGACGCGCAGGCCCTCACCATCAACAACTGCAACCGCTCCACCAAGACGCTCTCCTACGTGCCCAAGAAGACACCGGGCATCGTTGTCACCGTGCCCATCGACGAGCGTCTGCGCCTGCGCCGCTTCCTCGCCGATGTCACGCAGCGGCCCACCTGCCAGGACGTGTTCAACGATGTCCTCCGCGTCATCTGCCGCAACTGCCAGTTCCGCACGCTCCACACCATCACGCGCGCCAACAAGACCGTCACCGACGAGAAGTGGAAGTTCATATCCTCCCACACCGCCAGGCGGTCCTTCGCCACCAACCTCTATCTCGCAGGCGTGACGCTGGAGGACATCGCCCTCATGATGGGCCACGGCAAGAACATCGAGACCACCAAGCGTTACATCTGCGCCGAACGGAAGGTCTCACCGGCCATCATGTCCTATTTCCTGCCCCAGCGCGACGAGACCATCACGCCAGCCTACATCCACGGCTACAACGCAGCCCTCACGGAGGTCACGGCCATCGCCATCGACCACGGCCTCATGACGGAGAGCGACATCGCCTACCGCCAGATCGCCGACCTCAGAAAAGAATCACCCGAATAAATACACCATCGCCTATGAACGACAACCGCTACCGTCGCCCGCAGGACGACCTACCCTATGAGCGCAGGATGCTCTACATCATCCGCGACTACCGCCGTCTCTTGGAGGCCAACGAACGCCTCGCCGCCTACGCCCGCAGCCTCGAACAGCGCATCGAGGAACTTGAAGACAAGCGTGCCAGGCAAGCAATGGCCAACAAGGCACAACGGGAGATGAATACGCAGTACCACCGCGAAATCAAACGCCTCAAAGCCCACATCGACTGGCTCCGCGAGCAGTTGCCACCTGCCCAATAGTCTCTACGGTTCAGTGTGCTGCTGTACCACAGCAGCCTCTGCGCCCACATATTCCACCACCCTCATCACGGCCATGTCCACCTTCCGCTGGTCATTGGCCATGTATCTCGACGTGACGTTCTTCGACCACGAGTGGCCCAGGCACATACCTATCGTCCGCTCGCTGATGTCAAGGTCGTTCGCCGCTATCGAGCCGAACGTGTACCGCGCCGTGTACATCGTTATGTCAGGCAGTATCGGGTGATACACCACCTTGCGCATCTTCCCCACCCTGTCCGGCACTATCTCCGCCGGCCCGATTTTCTTCAGGGCCTCGTTGGCCTTCTTCAGGAAAGAGTGGTAGTCCGTCCTGCCGTCCACGAACGACAGCAGCCAGCCCTCAACGCTCCTGTAGCGGCTGATGATGGCCTCGGCCTCTGCCACCACTGGCAGCACCACGGCCCTCACCTTCCGCTGGCCCTGCTTGTTCGTCTTCTGCCTCACGAAGTGCAGGTGTCCGTCCTTCACGGCATCGGCCCTGCACGTCAGCAGGTCCACTGGGTTCATCCCCGCCAGGTAGAACGACAGCATGAAGAAATCCCTGTACTTCTCCTGCCACGGCTCACACGCGTAGTCTCGCAACTGCCGCAACTGCTCCACGCTGATGTTGTTCGGCATCGTCTCTTCCTCCACTATCGAATAGTCCAGGAAGGGGTAGTTCGCCGTCCTGCCCTGCCTGCGGGCCCAGTTGAACACAGCCCTGATGTTACGCAGTTCCTTACCCGCGCCGTTGATACGCATCCCCTTGTCCAGGCACCACTGCCTGAACCGCTCCAGCCACTGCCCGTCCACGCTCTCCAGCGTGGCACGCGCGTCAAACTGCGCCACCTTCCGCTCCGTGATGCCGTAGAGCACCCGCGTGCTCTCTCTCTTCGTCTCAGCAAAGGCGGCAACATTCTCGGCCAAGGTCAGCAGTCTCGCCTTCGGCATCACGCCAAACACCCTTTCGAGCAGTTCCTGCTTCACCTCCGCGTCCGTCATCGCCTCAACATCCTCGCGCTGAAGCACCAGTTCCGTCTGCTGGAGATAACGGCAAAGCACCATCGTCCGCTGCCTGCCGTTCGTCGTTCCTGCTGAAAACGACAGCCCATCCAGTTTACCACGGCTCATAAGACCTGTCGACAGCCAGAACCTGCCGCCGCCCTTTCTCCTCACCACGATGTACACAGGCGACTCGCCCGTATCATCCATTTTCTTCGTGTCTACGAATGTGTAAAACTTAAACATCTTGTGACTTTAATTAATTAAACAATCCACTTTTAGTTGGCCAACCATCAGCCAACCAAAACACCTCCATAAAGCCACAAAAACCGCACTTCAAACGTGCAATTTCTTGAAATCAGGTCTCCGATTTGCCACCGCAAATCCTCGTAACTCTCTGATTATCAGCAAGAGCGGAATACGGGACTCGAACCCGCGACCCTCGGCTTGGGAAGCCAATGCTCTACCAACTGAGCTAATTCCGCGAAACAATGTGCTATGAGAAAGGGGCACTCACTGCCCCTGAACTTTTCGTCTGACCTTTTCGTGAGCCGATACCCGGACTCGAACCGGGGACCCACGCATTACGAATGCGTTGCTCTACCAACTGAGCCATATCGGCGGTTCCTTTGGTACACCCGCAGGGGTTCGAACCCTGGACACCCTGATTAAGAGTCAGGTGCTCTACCAACTGAGCTACGGGTGCAT
>JAFUUL010000089.1 GCA_017483805.1 Prevotella sp. | reverse complement strand
CCGATATTTTCCCGTCCTGTCAAGTCCTTCAGTAAGTAACGGCAACGACTGACAAGCGTTTCAGTACGAATTAAACGATGTTGACAAGCATTTCAGTTTAACCCGGTGAAAACTGTCAAGTGAAATCAGGAAAAGGCAGCTACTTTCTGTCGAGCAAGTGCCTAGAATGTGCCGACGAAGTGCCTAGAATGTGTCAACGAAGTGCCTAGAATCTGCCGACGAAGTGCCTAGAATCTGCGGACAAGTATCCTCTTGCCATCAACGATGTTGACGCCTGGCTTCAGGCGACTCTGGCGAATGCCCTGCAGACTATAGATGGCGGCAGACTTCTTGCCGCTTTCTGCACGGATTTCGTCGACAGCGTCAGTGCCGCCACGCAGCAGTGTCACGCTGGCCCATATCTCAGCATAGCCCACAGCACCATTGAATGGCTGAGCGGTACTGACCACAGCATATATCTGCTGCGTCTTAGGCAAAACGAAGGTGGTACTGCCAGCAGACTGCCAGTCGCTCCACAGCGTTAGGGGCTCCAACCTCTGAGTCTCGATATTCTCAGACAGCAGATAGATATAGCGATGGCTGCCGTCTGCATCCTGGCCAAACAGCGCATAGCCGGAGGCTGGCTCCTGAAACTCCGTTGACGAGACGGGGTTCACAGCGTCGAGCACCCATCCCAGTCGGATATCCTCACCATCCTGTTCGACAGCAATCCTCCAGTCGGCAGCATAGGTGTTAGCCCCCCTGACCATCAACTGGTCGGCGTGGCAAAGGAGGGCTGTGCCATCCGACGATGCGGTGGCTGTAAAGGCAATCTCCTCTTTGCCTCCCTCAAACGGACTGGCAACGACAGTCCACCGGCCGGCCAGTTCCTCTATATTCACAGCAGACGCCTGTCCGCTAAAAAGCAGACAGGCGCTACAAAGTAATAATACGTTTCTTATCATTCTTGCCAATAACCACACGGTTATTTAATGACAATCTTCTTGCCGTTAACGATGTTGATACCCTTCTTCAGGCTGTTCTGACGAACGCCCTGGAGGTTGTAGATGACAGCATCTTCAGGATGAGCACCTGTACTGATCGTCTTGATGCCAGTAACAACGCTCTCAATGCTGAGGGGTGAGATCTGCCAACGAACGCCATTGTAGGTGACTACGCCGATAATGCTCTCGTATGCTCCAGTCCAATCGTAATCGCTATCCTTAACTTCAAGTTCGTCTTTGAACTGGATTTGGTCATCACCACTCTTAGCATAGAAACGAGAACCGCTCTTTACAATTTCAACATTGCTAATCTTCATCACACGTCCATGATTACCCTCCTTGGCTGCTTCCGCAATGGTGGCAGCAACAGGCTCCACCGTGCCGGCAGTGGCGGTCAGCGTCAGACTGCTGGTATAGTCGTTAGGATTCAGTATATGCTGCATCATGTCGGGATATGTACCCATAAAATCAAGGGCACTCACTTCTTTTGCTCCGATGATATAGCCACTAAGCACATCGCCACTGGCGAAAACCATATTGGTGCGCTTCAGGTTCAACTCTGCAACACCCGTGGCGTCCTCGACATAGGCCAGCCAGAAGAGCGGGTTGTAGGCATTGACGCGCACATTGTTCAGGTTGAACTTCACAATCTTGCCGCTCTCCACAGCATTGAATTCTGCCACAGTGCTGACCGCCACATCGAAGGCTGCGGCGGCGGGCTTTGCACCATGCCACTGGATGAAGTCGAGGTCGGCATTGCCTGTAGCACCGTTGGCTGCTGCAATCTTGTCGGCAATGGCCGTTGTCAGCGTGAAATAGAGGCGGTCACCATTGGAGAAGGTTGCCGTGTTGTACTTGCCGTCAACAGCAGCCACGCGCTGGAAGCCCACCTTGTCCTTTGTATTCAGGAACTTGTAGATCATGCGTGAAGCCTGACTACCCGTCAGCGTCTTGCTGTCCTCGTCGGCCCAAGTCATACTGGAAGAGCGAGTTCTCATGACACCCTGAGAAGCAGATAGTTTCAAAGTATAAGTACCCGGCTGACCAACGGCAATCCACGGACCGGCAATCAGCAGCAGGCTGTCGCCAGGGAACTCATAGTAGGTCATATCGGTGGTAGCAGCATTGTTGGTGGCATTAACATAGACAAAGGTCAACTCCTTGGATGCGCAGAAAGGCTTCTCAGGATTGATGGCCAGATAGCCACTCTCAGGAATGGTGATAGTAGCATCGCTCAGCCCCACGGGAACCTTACTGTAGGTGCGCAGCGACAAGTCGGACGTAGATTCGAAGTCGACGCTGGAATTGTTGGTGTCGTAGAGAACCGTACGGCCAGCGCTGGTGACGAAGGCCGTCTTGCGCACGACAGCCTGAGCATTAAAAGTGTTAGGATCTTCCGTGCATGCAAAACCGGCATCATAACTGTCGGCAAAGCGCTTGTCGGCGGCAGAGGGTGCCTTCTGCTTGACGATGTCCACACAGTCAATGCTCTTGAACAAAGGAACGATGGTGTACTGGTTGCCGGTTGTCTTTCCCTTAGGATATGTCTTGGGGCACTTTTCCAGATTGGTGTCGGCAGCCAGCAGAAGGATGCCCGTAGGACCGGGATTCAGCATATTAATAAAGTCCGAGGTGCCAAAAGTAGAGACGACTTTCAGTTCGGCCACATTATCGCTGTGGAAATTATAAGCCTTGTTTGTCGACTTCGCCTCAAAGTCGGCACCACTCAGGTCCACGCCACCTTCGGCAATCTCGCTGTGGTCGATAGCGCAATTGGTGATCACGACGCTCTGGCCGGGATCGATACGATAGGTGGCATCGGGCGAAATCTGGAATATCTGCTTCACCACAGCCGAGTCTTTGTGCTGCTCAGCCATATCGGCAGCCGTCCAGGCATTGGCAGTGGCATCGCTGTTGGCCAGTGCGATGTAGAGGCCTTGGGCATCCAGCGTATCGGCAGAATTGTTGTAGAGTTCGATGTAGAGGTGACAGAGGTAGTTCTTGGGGGTAGCACCATTCAAGCGAGTGCTTCCTGAATAAAACACCTTGCTGATCACCAGATTACCACTGGAAGAGCCCCCACTGGGCTTAACAAGTTTAGCCTCACTGACCTGTGTGCCAACGAGCAACATGCCAGCCGCAAGGGCCAGCATCTTCATGGATGTAAAAATTTTCATAGATCTTTCTTTTAAGTTACTTTATAGTGTTTTCTGTTCTTCCTTGCAAACATGTGCTGGGGGCACGACGGCCTCGATGCCAGCGGCCTTGATGGCCTCCAGGAGGGCGTCGGCTGTGGTCTCGTCGGTGAAGTAGGTGACGGCCAGCGACTTGCGCTTGGCATTCACGTTGGCATCCTCGACACCAGTCAGCGTCAGCACCTCGTCGATGGTCGCTTCAACGGCAGCCTCAGCGGGGATATTGTAGTAGGCAAAGGCCACCTTCGGACTGCTGTAGTAGTTCACTGGCGTGAAACCCAGACCACCCAGCACGCGACGGATGTCGGCCTTGCAGGTCTGGTTAGCATCATAGCGCACGAAGATGTAGTGCTTGTCCAGATGGGGCGCCATGCTGTCTATGCCCTCCATCGTCTGCAGCCGCTGACTGATGCGGTTGTAGCAGTTCTGGCAGTGCATATCGTCGATGCGCAGGCCGAAGCCGCGCAGGATGGTGTCGTTGGGACTGTAGGCCGATGCCTTGTAGCGGCCTGTGGCATCCAGATGAGCCTTGATGCTGTCGGCGCAGGTCTGGGCGGGGTCGTAGGCAATGGTTGCCGTGCGACGCTCCAGGTTGAAGTCGATGCTTTCGATGCCCGGCCCCTTCTTCACGACGGTCTTCACCTTGTGGGCACACTCACCGCAGCGCATCCCTTTTATGCGTACGGTCAAAGTGTCAGCACTACCGGCCCAAACGGTAGTAGCCGACATGATGGCCATCACGGCCAATGCAAACGTCAACTTATAATTCTTCATTCTTAGTGATTTGATTAACATATTGATTTGCGGGTGCAAAGATACAAAATATATCTCACACCCGCAATCATCATTTTTAGGTATTTATATTATTTCACGTTGCCGACCTTGATCAGATACTCTCCGATCTGGACGGCATTCAGGGCAGCACCCTTGCGGATCTGGTCGCCGGAGAGCCAGAAGGTCAGGCCGTTCTCGTCGGCCAAGTCCTTACGGACGCGGCCCACGTAGACATCGTCCTTGCCAGCCGTCTCGAGGGGCATGGGATAGGTCAGCGTGGCGGGATCGTCCACCAGCGTGCAGCCGGGAGCCTGGGCGATGGCCTGCTGGGCCTCCTCCACGCTGAGGGGACGCTCGGTCTCAATCCACACACTCTCAGAGTGGCTGCGGAGCGACGAGACACGGACACACATGGCCGAGCACTTGGCATCGGTGTGCATGATCTTGCGGGTCTCGTTGTACATCTTCATCTCCTCCTTCGTGTAGCCGTTGGGCTGGAACACGTCAATCTGGGGAATCACGTTATAGGCCAACTGGTGGGGGAACTTCTTGATGGTCTTCACCTCGCCGGTCTCGACAATCTCCTTGTACTGCTGCTGCAGTTCGGCCATAGCAGCGGCACCGGCACCACTGGCGCTCTGGTAACTCGACACATGGATGCGCTTGATGTGGGAGAGGTGCTCCAGGGGCTGCAGCACGACAACCATCATGATGGTCGTGCAGTTGGGGTTGGCAATGATGCCGCGGGGGCGCTTCAGGGCATCCTCGGCATTGCACTCAGGCACCACCAGGGGCACATCGTCGTCCATGCGGAAGGCCGAACTGTTGTCGATCATCACGCAGCCATACTTGGTGATGGTCTCGGCAAACTCCTTCGAGGTGCCGGCACCGGCAGAAGTGAAAGCGATGTCGATGTCCTTGAAGTCATCGTTATGCTGCAGGAGTTTGACGGTCAACTCCTTGCCACGGAAGGTGTACTTCGTGCCGGCAGAACGCTCAGAACCGAACAACACCAGTTCATCCATCGGGAAATTTCTCTCGTCGAGCAGTCTCAGGAACTCCTGACCAACGGCGCCGCTCGCGCCCACAATTGCTACTTTCATATTCGTTTTCTTGGTTTTTGCGTGCAAAATTACAACTTTTCTGCCAAATATGTGTCAGTTGGACAGATTTTTTTGTAACTTTGCAGACAAATGGAAACACTACCTGTCGTAAAACCCCTCATTCAGGACCCCACCATGATATTCTTCGTGGTGCTGCTCATCATTCTGTTTGCCCCTATCGTAATGAGCAAACTGCGCATTCCCCACATCATCGGCATGGTGCTGGCAGGCGTGCTGGTCGGGCAGCACGGACTGAACATCCTGGAGCGAGGCAACTCGTTTGAGGTCTTCGGACAGGTGGGTCTCTACTACATCATGTTCCTGGCCGGACTGGAGATGGACCTGGAGAGCGTGAAGAAGAACTCGCGGCGGTTTGTTACCTTCGGACTGCTGACCTGCTTCGTGCCGATGGCGCTCACCTACGTGATGTCGGTCACCGTGCTGGGCTACTCTCAGCGGGCGTCGTTCCTGCTGGGCTGCATTATGGCCTCCAATACGCTGGTGGCCTACCCCATCATCGGGCGCTACGGCCTGGGGCGCAACTCGAGCGTGATGCTCAGCGTGGGGTCGTCGATGATTTCGCTGTTCATGGCCCTGGTCATGCTGGCCGGACTGGCCGGTATGTTCAGCGAAGACAGCGGACTGACATTCTGGCTGCTGTTCATCCTGAAGTTTGCAGCGTTCTGCGTGGGCAGCGTGGTCATCATACCCCGTCTGACGCGCTACTTCCTGCGCCGCTACAGCGATGCCGTGATGCAGTACATCTTTGTCATGGCTGTCATGTTCATCAGCGCCGCCCTCTCGGCACTCATTGGACTGGAGGGCATCTTCGGTGCTTTCTTCTCCGGCCTTATATTAAATAGGTATATACCGCAGGTGTCGCCCCTGATGAACCGCATTGAGTTTATCGGCAACGCCCTGTTCATCCCGTTCTTCCTCATCAGCGTGGGTATGCTCATCAATCTGCGCTCGCTGACCACGGGGCCTGAGGTGTGGGGCATCATGTTCCTCATCGCCTTCTTCGGCACCTTCGGCAAGGCGCTGGCCGCCTATCTCTCGGCCCTGCTCTTCCGACTGACCAAGGCCGACGGCCACATGATGTTCGGACTGACATCGGCCCACGCCGCCGGTGCCATCGCTATGGTGATGGTAGGCAAGCGACTGATGGTGGGGCCGGAGACACCGCTGGCCGACGACAATATGCTGAACGGTGTGGTGATCATGATTCTGGTCACCTGCGTCATCTCCACGCTGATGACCGACTATGCCTCGCGCCAGATCATCTTCAGCGAGAACGCACGTCCCACCTCTGATGACACAGGAACCGATGACGAGAAGATCATGGTCTGCGTGAAATATCCTGAGATTGCGCCGCAACTGCTGGAACTGGCCATGCTCGTCAGGAACCACAAGATGAATTGCGACCTCGTGGCACTCAACGTGGTCTACGACGGAGAGAACAGCAATGCCGACCGCGAGCAGGGCATCCAGTTGCTGGAGAAACTGCAACAGCAGGCCAGTGCCTCGGAGGTGAGGGTACAGACACAGGTGCGACTGGCCACCAACATTGCCAACGGCATCAAGCATGCCTTCCGCGAGAGTGGCTGCTCGGAGGTGGTCATGGGCATGCATGTCCATACGGAGGTGACCACCAAGTTCTGGGGCGAGTTCATCCAGAGCCTCTACAACGGCCTGAACCGTCAGATTCTGCTCATGCGCTTTGCCCAGCCCCTCAACACCCTGCGCCGCATTCAGGTGGCCGTGCCGTCGAGGGCCGAATTCGAGCCGGGCTTCCACCGCTGGCTGGAACGTCTGTGCCGCTTTGCCGGCCAACTGGACTGCCGTGTGCAGTTCCACGGGCGCAATGAGTCGATGGAGTTCATCCGCGAATACATCAACAGCCGTCACCCCAGCGTCAGGGCCGAATACACCTTCATGGCCCACTGGAACGAACTGCCCAAGTTGGCCGGCACCATCGGCGATGACCATCTCTTCGTGGTGGTCACAGCCCGTAAAGGTACCATCAGTTACAAGAACGCCCTCGACCGCCTGCCCGACGAGTTGACGAAATACTTCTCGGGTACCAACCTCATGATTATCTTCCCCGACCAGTACGGCGAGACCAAGGAAGACAAGATGAGTTTCACCGAGGCCCAGCACCACGAGGAGAACAGCATCTACGACACCCTGCTACACTGGTTTAAGAAATCCCATTAGCACAATGATAACAATAGAAAATATCACTAAGAGTTTCGGCTCGCTACAGGTGCTCAAGGGCATCGACCTCCACATCGACAAAGGCGAGGTGGTCAGCATCGTCGGCCCCAGCGGTGCCGGCAAGACCACACTGCTGCAGATCATCGGCACCCTGGACAAGCCCGACAGCGGCACCGTATGTGTCGACAAGTTCTATATCCACCTGCTCAGTAACAGGCAAATAGCCGACTTCCGCAACCGCCACCTGGGCTTCGTGTTCCAGTTCCACCAACTGCTGCCTGAGTTCACGGCCATCGAGAACATCATGATTCCCGCCTACATTGCCGGCACCTCGCAGAAGGCGGCCAAGGAGCGCGCCACGGAACTGCTCCAATTTATGGGTCTCACCGACCGCGCCAACCACAAGCCCAACGAACTCTCTGGCGGCGAGAAGCAGCGCATAGCCGTGGCCCGCGCGCTGGTGAACAACCCCGCAGTCATCCTGGCCGACGAGCCCAGCGGCTCACTGGACAGCAAGAACAAGGAGGAACTGCACCAACTCTTCTTCGACCTGCGCGACCGCTTCGGCCAGACCTTCGTCATCGTCACCCACGACGAGGCCCTCGCCACACTGACCGACCGCACCATTCACCTTAAAGACGGATTGATTGTATGATAAAACTCGGAGACTATACCACCCTGAAAGTCCTTCGGCAGGCCGACCACGGCTTCTACCTCGAAGGCGACGAACAGACGGGAGACATCCTGCTGCCTAACCGTTACGCCCCCAATGGCCTCACCATCGGCGACGAGATTGAGGTGTTCATCTACCTCGACCAAGACGAACGCATCATAGCCACCACAGAGCACCCGCTGGCCAAGGTCGGCGAGTTCGCCTCGATGGAGGTGGCCTGGATCAACAAGTACGGTGCCTTCATGAAGTGGGGCCTCATGAAAGACCTCTTCTGCCCCTTCCGCGAACAGAAACAGCGCATGGAGGTGGGCAAGCACTATATCGTCTACGTCAAAGAGGACGAAGAGACCCACCGCCTGATGGCCACTGCCAAAGTGGAGAGGTACCTGACAGTTCCGACTGTTGAGGTTTTACCTCAACTCCCCCACGGCACGCCCTGCGACTGCCTGGTCTGGCAGAAGACAGACCTGGGCTTCAAGGTCATCGTCGACAATCGCTATCAGGGCCAGATCTACGACAACCAGATCTTCCAGCCCCTGCACAGCGGCGACCGTCTGACCGCCTACATCGACCACGTGCGACAGGACGGCAAGATAGACATCACACTGCAGCCCACGGGCCGACAGCACACGCTCGACTTCGCCGAGGTTCTGCTGCGCTACCTCTATGAGAACGATGGCCGCTGCGACCTGAACGACAAGAGTCCTGCCGAACTCATAGCCGACCGCTTCAAGGTCTCGAAGAAGGCCTACAAGAAAGCCGTCGGCGACCTCTATCGCCGACGGCTCATCATCCTCACCGAGGAGGGTATACAGTTAGTCTGATCTTAGAAAATCTTGCCTGTCAGACGGAAGGTCAGTGTAGGATAAACAGTGATCTTGGTCAGCGTCTTCACGATGCCGCCGTCCTCGCCGTCGAAGTTGCTCTCATTCTGCTTGTCGCCTTGCAGATAAATCTCTGGCTTGCCCCAGAACTGCACGCCTGCATCAAATGAAAAGCCCAGCGAGTGGTTTTTAGGCACGGCGCGACCCCAGCCAAGACCAACATAGGGACGGAAGCCCTTCACTTTGATACTGGCATCCACATGACCGTTGGCATCTGGCGTCAGGAAGTAGTCGCCCAGTTCTGCGCCAATCAGCAGGCTCTTATCGTTCTGCCAGTCATTATACTTGGCTACGTCAGCCAACTGCTCATCCTTCGTGGTATAGACACTCACTACATCGGTCGGGCCAAAGTAGGCGCCGACGGTGAGGTGCCAGTCAATCTTCTTGCCAGGATAGAGGTCGAAGAGCACATGACCGGTCGTATTACTCAGTTTGCCCTCGATGTCCACCTGTGAGGGTACGTTCAGTTCAGGAGCATCGGCACCGGGATTGGTAGCGATGTAGTACTGACGCCAGGTGTTGTACTCATTCTGCAGATGAGTACTGTTGTTGATGTCTATATCAGTGCTGTACTTGAACTTCGGCATAATGTCGGCACCCACACGCACACCGACATAGTCAGTGATGTTTGTCGAGAGGTCGATGCTGACACCCGTCGTACCCACTCCCACGCTTGCTCCAAGATGCGTGAACACATTGTTGTCTTCTTGTGCAGAGACACTGCCTACAGAAAGAAGCAGACTTCCTGCGATGACTAATAGATTCTTCATATCACTTTTGTTTTTGGGGTTAATGTATATGCTAAATGATCTGCGCTCAGAATGCCACGTTCATACCAAAGTTGACACTGGCATTAGAACTGAGGGGAATGCCTTCCTTGGTCTGCGTTCCGAGGATGTGGTCCATGCCGACAAAGAAGTTGATAGCCTTGGGATGGATGTTCAGCACCCAGCCCGTGCTGGCGGCATAGTTGTTCACTGCCACATTGACACCTCCGTCGAGCCACTTCAGGGGCACCCAGTTGGCACTCAGGCGGCCTTCGGTCAGAGAGAACGGGCCGTTGATGCTCTGTTGGAGCAAGAGTCCAAACGAGAGTTTGTCGTACATGGGCAACTGATACTCGGCTCCCAGGCGGACAGTGGCTGCCAGTCCCTTAGTGACAGAGCCCTGATCGCCCTCATCCTTCAAGTGGATGAAGTCGGCTATCTGGTCAGAATAGGTCTTATTGGTCTTCTTGAAGGTGTTGGGATTGCGGTCTTCGTTGACGGAGATATCCTGGAAACCCTCAAACTCGAAAGAGGTGCCGCGGTTGACGGCCTGCACGTCGTTGCTCCAACTGATGAAGCCGAGGTCTGTCAGGGCAGCGCTGACGGTCAGTCCGTCCATCACCTTATAGGTGGCACCCAGGTCGAGGCCCAGGCCGAAGCCGCCCAGACCGGCACCGTCTACGTCGACATCGTTCACATAGTCATAGGAGCCGCTTCGCAGTTCATAGTCCTTGCTGCCAGACTTGAACATGAATCCCTTCATCATCACGTCGGCCTGGGCATTGCCAGAGACAATCCACTTGTCGGCACCGGCAGGCATCTCTGCCCTGACGTCCTTCAGGCTGACATCAGCGCGAGCCGCGCCGAAGAGCAACTTCACCTTGGCACCCACGCGGAGGTCG
Organism: Prevotella sp.; assembly: GCA_017483805.1. Classification (GTDB taxonomy): domain Bacteria; phylum Bacteroidota; class Bacteroidia; order Bacteroidales; family Bacteroidaceae; genus Prevotella. The sequence goes on along the minus strand of JAFUUL010000089.1, from coordinate 19,493 downwards.
TCGCCAATCTGGCGGGAGTGACCGAAGGCCAGTTCTACGTAAGACTGGGCACGCACGTCGATGTCGCCAATGTCATAGATGTCGTTGTTCAGGTTCTTGGCAAAGCGAAACAGGTCGTAAGGCAGCGACACGCCCAACTGCGTCTTCGAACTGATCTCCACAGTGTTGTAGCCACCGAAGCCCTTGAAGCCAGCCGAGAGGAGCGTGATGCCGATGTCGCCTATCAACTTGTTCTTGTCAGAGTTCAGGCCCCCAAGCGCATCGGCAATGCTGACATCGGGGTGCATGAATGTGCGGTCGTAGCGGCCAGTGGCCGGATTCTGGAAGAGCACATCCCCGATGCCGAAGTTGCCTTGAGTCTGGATGCTCAGGTTGCCCAGGACGGGAATGGAGATATAGTTCTGGTCGTTGCCCAGGGCGGGGTTCATGTCGTGACGGTACTTATAGTCCTGCGTGAAGTAGGCCGAACTCAGGGTCTGGGCACTGGCTGCAGCCACCAGCATGGAGAGGGCAGCCGTCAGGAATAGTCTATTGTATCTCATAGTTGTTTCTGTCTTTTTAGGTTAATTGAAGTCGGCTATCACGCGGCCATGAATCGTCACCGTGATGTCGCGGGCCGTCAGTTTGTTCTCCGTAGCGTTCAGCGTCTTGCCTTTCAGCGTATCATTGGAGGCAGCCTCCAGTGTGAAGTGGATGCCGTCGACATCTGTCAGCGATCCCACATTGTTGTTGCGCTTGATGAGAATCCTGATGGGGGTGGTCACGATATTGCCGTCGGCACTTCCTGCGATGTCCTTGTCCACCTGGCAAGTCACATTCTCAATCTCGTTCTTATCCACATCCACAGCCTTCACCTTCATCGTCAGGTCCATAGGCACGTTGCTGTCCATGTTGGCCGTCACCTCGATGTAGGCACCCTCCTCGAAGTCCATGTCGTCGGGCATATCCTCTGCCCATCCGTCCACATAGTCGTTGTAGATGACCCTGGCCTTATCACCAAAGGCAAGCGGAGCCAGGATGCTGTACTCTATGCCTGTGAGTGAATAGTTGTGGCCAAACTCAAGGGTGTAGTCTTGGGATGCGTCCGCCTTGGCCGTGATGTGCACTTCAATCACGTCGGGCACCTTCTCGATGATTTCCGACAGGTTAGGCACCACCTTATAGTCTGTACATCCAGAGGGAATATCCTGTTCGAGACGCGACAGACAGATCTTGTTGTCGCCCTCCTGCAAGACCTTGATGCCTTCCACCGGGATGGTCTTGATCACCGTGCCGTCGTTCATCTTTGCCTCCAGCGTGACATCGATGGTGCCAGGCATGGGCAGTTGGCTGTTGGCGGTGAAGATAATCTGCGGATTGTAGAGGTCGACCACCACATCGTCATCGGTCAAGAAGTCCGGCAGGTCGTTCAGTTCTATCTTGCTGTCTTCTATTGTAATGTCTGGATCAAACTTGCCCAAGGCACTGTTGACCATGATGTCGTCGATGACCAGCGTACTGCGGATGGCTGCATCGGGGTAGCCATCATCGGCTATTGTGCGCTTCTTGGTCTTGCTGATTTTGGCAAACACATTGACCTTGCCGTGCATCTCGACGATTTTCTTGTCTGTATCGAACTTGATGCTATTGTCTGCCAAGGTATTCTTGTCGGCTACAAAGTCCAACTTGGTCACGTTGATTTTCACGACAGCCTGATTGTCAGTATTCTGGTTGGTGAACTTGATGACGTTGCCTTGTCGCACGGCATTGTCCGACTTATCGACCACCTCAAAATCCATATACTGAGGAAGTTCGATGCTCATCTCATCAATGGTCTCAACCACTTCTCTCAACTTAGAAGAGAAATAGACAGTCAGTGTCATCTCTCCCTCCAGTTCACCAGACCTCAGATCGATCACCTGTGCCTGTTCGTCGGAAGTATAGTCGAAAGTCTCTATCAGGCCTTCTATGTCACTGCCGGTATAGGGAGCCTCTGTCCCGTCGGGCGTACCATCGGGGAAAGCACCCACTGTCAGTATGACAGGGTTCTCAATAGGATCGCCAGCCTTGGCTAGAGAAATCTTCTCAACTTTGATGTCAGTAACATCATCAATGGTTGAACTCTGCTCGTACTTGTAGTTTCCGTTCTCATCCGTTGTCACACTCTCACTGTCCCCAATGTCGAGAATGTCATCCAGCAGAATGTCCTTCACAGAATTCTTCACGGGCAACTGCAACTGGTCGCTGCCCAAGCCCATTGTCATGTCAAGATCACCCAAGTCGTACTTATCATCGGTACAACCAATCAGTCCCCAAGCACATACCAGCAGGCAGAAAGCAAATGTCTTTACAGAACTTTTCATCATTTTCACGATTAGGAGAATAACAATTTTAACTTTACGAGTGCAAATTTAAGAAAAAAAAGGCAAAACCACAAACATTTAGACAACATTTTTTACCAAACAGTCCACAACGTACTTCATATGTTAAAAACCGCACGCTCCAAGCAACAGGTTTGGACGCTTCAAACGGAGGGTTTGGAGGCTCCAAACGGGGAGTTTGAAGCCTCCAAACCAACAGCCGTCATCTACGGGTCGTTCCGATGGCATCTTCGGGTGCAAAGTATGGCACTTTGCGGTCGTTCCGATAGGACTTTACCCCTATAAAGTGCCATTCCTTACTGCCTAAAGTGCCATACTTTACTGCCGAAGATGATATTGCATCAAAAACAGGCGGAGCCTCTCATGAAAAGAAGCACCGCCTGATGAAGATGTATGTACAACAGATTAGAACTCTGCGCTCTTCGGGGTACGGGGGAAGGGGATGACGTCGCGGATGTTCTGCATACCGGTCACAAACAGGATGAGACGCTCGAAGCCGAGGCCGAAGCCGGCGTGCGGGCAAGAGCCCCAGCGACGGGTGTCAATGTACCACCACAGATGGGTCTGATCCATCTGGCGACGCTCAATCTCACTCATCAGTTTGTCGTAACTCTCCTCACGCACTGAGCCACCAATGATCTCACCAATCTGCGGGAACAGCACATCGGTGCCCTGCATGGTAGGACCAGGAGCCACGGCACCCTTATAACCAACGCTCCAAGGCTCCCCTCCTTCGGAGGGGTTGGGGGAGGCTTCGTTCTGCTTCATATAGAACGACTTGAAGGCACGAGGATAGTCGGTCATGATGACTGGCTTCTTGAAGTGCTCCTCCACGAGGTAGCGCTCATGCTCTGAGGCAAGGTCGTCGCCCCACTGGCAGGGGAACTCAAACTTCTTGCCGTTCTTAATGGCCTCCTGCAGGATATTGATTCCCTCGGTATAGGGCAGACGGACGAAGGTCTCCTTCAGCACACCCTCCAAGCGCTCGATGAGCGTCTTGTCGATCATCTGGTTCAGGAACTGCAGGTCATCCTTGCAGTTGTCGAGAGCCCATTTCACACAGTACTTGATGAAGTCCTCTTCCAGATCCATCAGTTCCTCCTGATCGAGGAAGGCCACCTCGGGCTCCACCATCCAGAACTCGGCCAAGTGGCGCGGGGTGTTGGAGTTCTCGGCACGGAACGTGGGGCCAAAAGTATAGATGGCACCCAGTGCAGTGGCACCCAGTTCGCCCTCGAGTTGACCGCTTACCGTGAGTGAGGTCTGCTCACCAAAGAAGTCATCATCGTAGATGATCTTGCCCTGCTCGTCCTTCTTCAGGTCATAGAGGTTCTTGGTGGTCACCTGGAACATATTGCCGGCACCCTCGCAGTCAGAGGCCGTGATCAGCGGCGTGTGGAAATAGAAGAAGCCATGCTCATGGAAATAGGTATGGATGGCCATGGCCATGTTGTGGCGAATACGCATCACGGCCCCGAAGGTGTTGGTGCGCAGACGCATGTGGGCATTCTTACGCATCACCTCGAACGACTGTCCCTTCTTCTGCATGGGATAGTCGTTACCGCAGAGGCCATAGACCTCCAGCGATGTGGCCTGAATCTCTGAAGTCTGACCGGCACCCTGACTCTCCACCAGTTTGCCGACAGCACAGATACAACTGCCTGTGGTGATATCCTTCAGGAGTTGCTCGTCAAACTGAGAGGGGTCTACCACCACCTGCACGTTCTTGATGGTCGAGCCGTCGTTCAAGGCAATGAAGTCAACGGCCTTACTGGAGCGATGGGTACGCACCCAGCCCTTCACACATACCTCTTTTCCGTATTCAGTACTCTTCAGTACGTCAACTATCTTTGTTCTACTCATATGCTCCCATTCTTAAACGATCTACTTCATCCTCAGTCAGATAGCGCCAGTCACCACGACGGAGGTTCTTCTTGGTCAGACCGGCGAACTGCACACGGTCCAGTTTGATGACCTTATAGCCCAGGCTCTCGAAGATACGGCGAACGATGCGGTTCTTGCCTGAGTGGATTTCGATGCCCACCTGCTTCCTGTCTACGGGGTCGGCATACTGAATATCGTCGGCCTTGATATCGCCGTCATCGAGTGTCACGCCCTCAGCAATCTGCTGCATATCGTGGGCCGTCACGTTACGGTCGAGATAGACATGATATATCTTCTTCTTCAGGAACTTGGGATGCGTCAACTTGGAAGCCAGATCGCCATCGTTGGTGAGCAGGAGCACACCAGTGGTGTTGCGGTCGAGACGCCCAACGGGATAGATACGCTCCGGGCAGGCATTCTTCACCAGGTCCATCACGGTCTTGCGCTGCTGAGGATCGTCGCTCGTCGTCACATAGTCCTTGGGCTTGTTGAGGAGCACATAGACCTTCTTCTCCAGTGTGACGGGATCATCGTGGAAACGCACCACATCAGTACGCAGCACCTTGGTGCCCAGTTCTGTCACCACCTCGCCGTTCACCGTCACGACACCTGCCTGGATGAAGTCATCAGCCTCACGACGGCTGCACACACCGGCATTGGCAAGAAACTTGTTCAGACGGATGGGCTCACTGGGATCATAGTTCTGCTCCTTATACTCGATACGCTTCTTCAGGCTGTACTTGGCATTGGGATCATAGTCGGCCGTACGGGGACGGAAGCCACCCTGCGGACGCTGACCATAGCCGCCCTGGCGCTGCTGACCATAGCCACCCTGACGCTGCTGACCATAGCCACCCTGGCGCTGCTGACCGTAGCCGCCCTGGCGCTGCTGACCGTAGCCGCCCTGGCGCTGCTGACCGTAGCCGCCCTGACGAGACTGACCATAGCCACCCTGACGAGGCTGGTAGCCACTCTGACGAGGCTGATAGCCCTGCTCGTCACCTTCCTGATTGTAACGGGGACGGTAGCCACCCTGCTGCTGACGGGGCTGATAGCCACCCTGCTGCTGACGGGGCTGATAGCCACCCTGACGCTGCTGGCCGTAGCCACCATTATTATAGTTATTCGTACGAGGACGATAGCCATGCTGAGAAGGCTGACTCTGAAGACCTGCTCCAAAACCTTCGGGACGGAAACCGCCCTCATCATCCTGATTGTGCTTGCTGTAACTGGGACGCTCATAGCCCGTTGAGGGGCGCTGTCCTGTGTGGATACGGGGACGCGGCGAACGTCCTACCGGGCGGAACTCCCGCTGATAGCCATCACGGCCACCATCCTTCTCCACCGATTGTTCATCTTGTTTCTTCTCGTTCTCAAAATCCATAATCTAAATACTCTTTAAAAGGTTAATATTGTGCCTCACGGCGTTCTTTTCTATTCTTTTTATTTCTTAATTCTCTCTTAGGTTCCTGGCCGCTTAAACGCCAGTGTAGTTCCAAGGCGTGATGGCCATCAGTTCTTCCTTCACCTCATCACTGACGTTGAGCGTCTGTATGAATTCGTGAATGGTCTCGGCTGTCATCTTCTGGTTGGTGCGCGTCAACTGCTTCAGTGTCTCATAAGGATTGGGGTAGGCCTCACGGCGCAGAATGGTCTGGATGGCCTCTGCCACCACGGCCCACGTATTCTCCAGGTCCTCGTGCAATTTGTCCTCGTTGAGAATCAGTTTGCGCAAGCCTTTGAGCGTGCTCTGGAAAGCAATGAGCGAATGTCCCATGGGTACACCCACGTTGCGCAGCACCGTCGAGTCTGTCAGGTCACGCTGCAAACGGCTAATAGGCAATTTCTGTGCCAAGAACTGCAGGATGGCATTGGCAATGCCCAGGTTGCCCTCGCTGTTCTCGTAGTCGATGGGATTCACCTTGTGGGGCATGGCACTCGACCCCACCTCGCCGGCCTTGATCTTCTGCTTGAAGTAGTCCATCGAGATGTACATCCAGAAGTCGCGGTCCAGGTCGATGATGATAGTGTTGATACGCTTCATGGCATCAAACAGACCTGCCAGCCAGTCGTAATTGGAAATCTGGGTGGTGTACTGCTCACGCTCCAGACCGAGTTTCTCGCTGACAAACTGATTGCCGAATTCACGCCAGTCGTACTGGGGATAGGCCACATGATGAGCATTGAAATTGCCCGTGGCACCACCGAACTTTGCCGTGACGGGGGTGTCCTTCAACGCCCGAACCTGCTCTTCCAGACGATAGACATAGACCATCACCTCTTTACCCAGGCGAGTAGGAGAAGCGGGCTGACCATGGGTTTTGGCAAGCATAGCCACATCTTTCCAGGCCTCGGCATAGTCGTTCAACTGCTCTATCAGTTCTTCCAATAGAGGCAGATAGACATTATCCAAGGCTTCCTTGATAGACAAGGGGACACTGGTGTTGTTAATGTCCTGAGAAGTCAGGCCGAAATGAATGAACTCCTTGTAGTGCTCGAAACCGCCCATCTGGTCGAGTTTCTCCTTGATGAAATACTCCACGGCCTTCACGTCGTGATTGGTCACGCTCTCTATGTCTTTCACTCGTTGCGCATCAGCAACGGAAAAAGTACGATAGATGTCGCGCAGGGGTTCAAACAGTGCGTGATTGAAATCCTGAAGTTGGGGCAAGGGCAATTCGCAGAGCGTTATGAAGTATTCTATCTCCACCCGTACACGGTATCTCACCAACGCATATTCTGAAAAATACTCGCTCAGCGGCTCTGTCTTACCACGATAGCGACCATCAATAGGCGAGATGGCCGTCAACACATCTAATTCCATTTACTATTAATACGTTATACTTTTATAAAAGCCATTTTACTATGAGACTGCAAAGTTACGACTTTTTTCGGAATAAAACAAAGAGAAACACATATTTTTCTGGATTTCCCCCATTATTCTTGATGAATCATACAACTAATACATCTTCCTATACGTGGTACCGAACTCATCGTTGCCTATCCGCAGGCTCACGGACATATTTTCGCAATCTACACCACAATGCCCAGAACCTTGGACAGCCTGCTCCTCGGACCACGTATAGTTCTCTTGCAACTCCTGCTTGGTGGTGAACGTCATCTCATAGCCAGACGAAGCCTTGAACGTGCCATGAAACACATCCCTGTATTTTCCCGAAGACACTGTCAGGCTAACCCGACCATCAGCAAAGAAACTCAAAGTATAGCCATTGGCAGACCAATTACCATAGATTTCCTGTCCACCAGGAGCCAGAGTTCCATCCGGATCGTAATTGATACCCTCAGAGGTGGTCATCACTGCCTGTTCATAGTTAGCCCTCCAAACACCATCCATCTGAGAGAACTGCAGACCATCAAACAACAACACGCCATTTCGAAAGGCCCAAGTTTTGGAAACCGTATCTCCTTCCACCACATATTTGACTGTATAGTCATCAATTACACAGGGGACATCACTCTCATCGTATCTCAGGAAGATATCATCAATATCCTTGAGCACCGACCAGACCATATGACCATCGGCCGTAAATGTCAACACATTCACGTTGCCTCCATTCTGTTCCTGAAGAATCCACGAGTTTACAATCTTCTGCGCCTTATCCTCATCGCCATCGCCTTCGTCATCATTGCCACATGCTATCACGGTCAACGCCATCATGAACATCATGATTGCATATGTAGTGTATAGAGACTTCTTGGCTATCATAGGATCAAAATCATTTTAGGCGGCTACAAATATAGGTAAAAATATCGACAATCAAGTAATATGTGAGGTTTCTTTTCATATATTTAACAAAAAAGGAGTTCCAAAACTGGAACTCCCTTGAGTTGTGGGCGTTGACGGATTCGAACCGCCGACCCTCTGCTTGTAAGGCAGATGCTCTAAACCAACTGAGCTAAACGCCCTCGCTTCTTTTAAGCGGGTGCAAAGGTACGAACTTTTTTTGAATCTGCCAAATTTTTTGCAGACTTTTTATCCTTGTAACAAAAAAAAGGCTGGCGTGCATACGCTCGCCAGCCCATTAATCTATGTCTTGATGAGATTACTTGATTTCCACAACAGCGCGACGGTTGTAAGCGAACGGATCGATGTCGTTCACACCACCAGCAGCCTTAACTTCAATCTTGTCCTCAGCAACGCCCAACTTAACCAGTTCAGCCTTCACAGCGTTAGCACGCTTCTCAGACAGAGTCTGGTTCAGAGCAGCGCTACCAGTCTTGCTGTCAGCATAACCAGTAACAACGATGGTCTTGTCATTTGCCTTAGCAACGTCAGCCAGAGCCTGCACGTTCACGATATCCTTCTTAGAAGCGACCTTAGCGCTACCCAGGTTGAAGAACACTGAAACAGGAGCAGCAGCAACCTCCTTGACGGTAATGGTCTTACCAGCCTCGGGGCACTTGTGGTTCTTGATAACATTGTTCAGACGAGCGTTCTCTGCATTGGCATCAGCGAGTTGAGCATTGAGAGCATCAATCTGGCTCTGATACATAGCGTTGAGAGCGTCCACATCGGGAACCTTGTTGAAGGTAGCCTTGCCCAGGTTGAAGGTCAGACCAACCTCAGCATTGAGGGTGCGGTCCTTGTTCTCCAACTTCCAGCGGCTGCCACCAACACCATAAGCGGTGCCATCGAAGTCGGGCTCATGACCACCCAGATTTACATCAAGGTTGATCAGCACGTGCTTGCTCAGGCGCCAGGTATTCAGGATACCGAAGTTCAGACCCATAGCATAGTCATTGTAACTCATGTTGCGGCTCACGCTACCACCGATGTAGGGAATGAAGTTCCAAACACGGGTATCGCTGTAGCCACAGAACAGGTTGCTCAGGTTGAACAGAACGTCCTCATTGAACTTCCAGTACTTGTTGGCATTGGTCTCCTTGTCCTCAGAGATTACCGAACGGCCCCAGATACCAGTCACCTTAGAACGGAGACCGAGACCAGGAGTAAACCACTTACCAATGGCAACAGATGCGCCGAGGTTCGTGCGATAATCCTTAAAGGGGCTACCCCACTTCTCACCATTATTAAAGAAAGAAGTGCCTACAACATCTGCCTGAATAAACCAGTTGCTCCAGAAAGAGTTTGTAGCAACGCTGTACTTCAGTTCAGGTGTCTCATTCTGTGCCATTCCGGCCACAGAAACGCTGGCCAGTGCCAGCACCATCAAAAACTTTTTCATACAATTCTTATTAATAAAACAATAACTTTATTTCGAAATTTTGTGCAAAAGTAGGCAAAAATATTTATTCCTGCAACAAAAATGGGTAATAAAATGCGCCAAAAGTCTTAAAAACCCTTAAAAAAGTGTATTTTAGGCCCTTTTTTAACAAATAACGGACATTTTCAACCAAGCAACTGTTCAATATCATGTTGAGGTAGTATACAAAGAATCGCCTTGCCATCTGGGGTGTAATTGACATTCTTACAGGCAAACAGTTCGTTGACAACATGCTCCATCTCCTCATTTGAGAGTACCTGGCCATAATCGATGGCAGTATGCCGGGCCAGACTTAAAGCCAACTTAGACTGCAATTCGCTGTTGACACCCCGTCCTTGTTCGGCAGAGTCGGTCAGAATGTGGCGAACCAAAGCAACCGGATCGAGTCCCTCACTACCGGCTGGCACACCGTTAATGGCATAGTTACCACCACCCAGGTCGCTCATATCAAAGCCCATAGCAGTCATATCAGGAAGGTACTGTTGCATCATCACATTGTCGGAAGCCGACAATTGGACAACCTCAGGGAAAAGCACCCGCTGCGTACGAGCCTGCTTCTGCCCTATCAGAGCCAGATTGCGTTCATAGTGAATACGGATGTCTGCACGATGCTGGTCAATGATCATCAGGCCCGACTTTACGGCAGTCATGATATAGCGGCCCTTATACTGATAATGTACAGGAGACTTCTCCTGAAGCAGTTGTTCTGATTCAGTAACAGAATCATCCTGGAAAAGAGTCTGCTCCTGAAACTCCTGTGACGGCGTTTGCTGCTCATAGAGTTGCTGCCAGTCAGCGGGCACCCGCGGCTGATGCCGCAATGTATTCTCGTTTCCGCGGTCCGTCTTCGTACCACTTGGCGTATTAAATGGATTATAGCCTGGATTATACTGGACATGCGGCATAGAGACAGCATCACGTTGGGGGTCAAAGATGGGGATGTCTGGCCTCCCTTCCGTATCAAAGTCGATGGTAGGCACATCGCAGAACTTACCAATGGCGTCTTTGACGGCTGCTGTCAGAATCTGCCAAATACCCTGTTCGTTCTCAAACTTGATTTCCGTCTTGGTCGGATGAATATTGACATCTATGTCGGCCGGCTCTACCTGGAAATAGATGAAATAGGGCACCTGCATACCTATGGGTACCAAACGGTCATACGCGCCCATCACAGCCTTATGGAAATAAGCATGTTTCATAAAGCGCCCATTGACGAAGAAATAGTCCACGCCACCCTTCTTACGCGCAGACTCCGGTTTCCCCACGAAACCCGTAACCTTACAGATGGCCGTTTCCACCTCCAGTGGCAAAAGTTCCTGATTGAGTTTCTTGCCAAAGACGTCGACGATACGCTGACGAAGCGAGCCTGCCTTGAGGTTCATCAGTTCCTGACCATTGCTGTAGAGCATGAAGGAGATGTCAGGATACACCAACACTATCCGCTCGAATGCAGTCAGGATATTGTTAAGTTCTGTAGCATTCGACTTCAGGAATTTCCTGCGAGCAGGCACGTTGAAGAAGAGATTGTCCACCTTGAAGTTGCAACCTACTGGACAGGCCACAGGTTCCTGGCTGACAACCTTGGAGCCATGAATGGTTAGCCGCGAACCGACGTCGTCAGTCGCCATTCTGGTGGTCAGTTCCACTTGAGCAACAGCCGCAATTGAAGGAAGAGCCTCACCACGGAAGCCCATCGTCTGGAGAGAAAACAGGTCTGAGGCCTGACGAATCTTAGAGGTGGCATGACGCTCGAAAGCAAGTCGCGCATCCGTCTCCGACATACCACAACCATCATCAATAACCTGTAACGATGTGCGGCCAGCATCAACCACCACGACCTTGATGGTCTTGGCACCAGCGTCGACAGAGTTCTCCACAAGTTCCTTGATGACCGAAGCCGGGCGCTGGATGACCTCTCCCGCTGCTATCTGATTGGCTACCGAATCCGGCAGCAGTTGAATCACATCACTCATAACGCTATTCCCACTTTATCCATCTCCCTGCGTGCTGCCCCAGCATCCCTCTTCCGCTGAGCCTTCAGTTCTGAGCCTGCTGCCTTGGGACGCCAGTTAAAGATATCCTGTTTCGAAGTTGGCCTTACATAGTCAAACCAGTAGAAGCCTGTCAAATAGCGCTTCTCTGGTGGAATCTGCGACATAGGATACATGACGCCATCGGGAGCAGGGGCCCAGATGTAGTCCAGTTTGCGCTTGTCAAAGTACATCTTCAACTGTTCTGTGGTCATACTGATGAGTCCCACATACGAACTGTCAGAATCATCTTCCGGATAGAACACCACCTGAACATTGCCCACAGCCCTGGCCTCATGCATCTCACCCTCCTGGAAGAAAGCAAACATCTCCTGTGATGATACCTGATTGAAGGCCTTGTCCTCGCGCAGTTTCTCTATAGAAAAAGCCTGGTTGATTACATGTGCATGATCAATGACCGAGTCCTTCATATAGATCTTAATCTCTTCGCCAAGCAACTGCTGCTCCAGATTCCACACAATGGGATCATGATAGAGCGTCATGCAAGAATCCTGTGTGTTGTACACCAGAGAGTCGCACACTGCCTGTATATCAATACGGTACGCGCGTACCTTATTATACGCGTGTAAGACCCGATAGACCGAGTCTGTATCCAGATTGTGCGAGAAGACCTTGAAAGTGTCAGCATGTATATACAACGAGTCACGTTGTGAGAAATCCACAGCCATCGCACTGTCCGTACACATAGCATAGCCAGTGACATCATTGTAATAGCCATAGTTGCAGTAGAGTGCATTGCGATTGACGGAGTCCTGATAGACAACATTCCGAAATGCCTCACTGACACCACCTACCCCATCATACCAGATACTGTCGCCAATCAACGTCCGTCCGTCGTTGTTCAGCCTCGACCTGTCCAGCAGTTCAGCCTGTTCGTTGGTCGTGTTGTAGTAGCCTCTCTCTGAATAGATGTGGCTTTTCCCAGACACGATGTCTGAAGGCCCCACGATATGGGCCAGTTTGGTCTGTGTGTTATAAATCAGTGTATCGGTGGTAAGGTTGAATTTCTTGTCCACCATCACCACATCGTCCATGAAGAAAGCATCCTTCGTATCCGTATGATATTCACCATGAATAGAGGTCAACGTCGTGGCCTTGTCCACCAGTTTTCCACCTTCATCATAATAGCCCATATTGTCCAGACGGTCAAAATGGAGCGTATCGGTATAGAGCGTCGTAGTACGGTTCTTCAGCACCACCTGTTTCCCTGATGTGAATGTCTTTGCCTCCAGTGTCTTGTTGTCGCCGTCATAATAGCCATAGTCGCTGGTCAGCGAGAGCGTGTCACCCTGCACCATCTTCACGTTACCCCATGCCTCAAAGGAATTGCTGGGCTCAAAGTAGTTGGCACTGTCACAATAAAGGTGGGCGCCATCGTGTTCAAACTGCACGTTGCCACGCAGCACCTGTGCACCGTTGTTACGCCAACGGTCATAAGTCAGTTCATCGGCATGGATCAGATAGACGCGCTTGCCGTCGCCGGCTTTCTTCTTCGATTTGGCTGGAGGCGCTGGCAGCATCGCGGACACGGCAAGACAAAGCACACACAGAAGCACCATAATGGTGCTTCTGCGTCCCAGTCTTATTATAGAATTTTCTATCCTCAATTCCTAATCCTCAACGTATCCACCCTTCATATTCAAACTGGCAGTCACGATAATCGTCACCTATACGCACATAGGTGCTCTTGATCTTGTCGACCACCCAGTCGTGCAGTTTCTTTTCACGCCGCTTTTCCAGCACCACATCTTTCATCACCTGGAAGTCCTCGGTGATAGTGGCCTTATGGCCTTCAGTGCGGCTCTTCAGTTTGGCAATGACACACACCGTCTTTCCACGGTCGTTAATCATCGAGAACGACTTGGATATTTCTCCCACCTGTAAGGTATCCACAACCTTGGCCACCTCGGCAGGCAGTTCCTGCAACTGGAAGCGCGAGGTCTGTCCCCGCTCAGAGCGGTTGGCCATCAGGCCTTTGTTGAAACGCGTATCCTTATCATCAGAGATTCCATAGGCACCCTCTTCGAAGGTGAAAAGCCCTGCCCTGACATCATTGGCTATTGAGTCCAGACGAGCCAGCGAGGCCGTAATGGCAGAATCAGAGACAACAGGCTTACGAAGTATGTGGCGCACCTTCACCTTGTCACCGCGCTTGTCTACCAATTGGATGATATGGAAGCCGAACTCCGACTCAACGATCTTCGAAATCTTCTTGGGATCGGTCAGATTGAACGCCACAGCAGCGAACGCAGGATCAAGGGTTCCACGGCCTGTATAGTCCAACTCACCACCCTGTCGACGTGAGCCCGGGTCTTCAGAGTACATACGTGCCAGCGTCTGGAATGAGGTCTCGCCGCGATTTACACGATCAGTGTACTCTCGCAGTTCGTCCTTCACACGGTTCAGTTCCTCTATTGATACCTTTGGTGTCTGTGCAATGATCTGCACTTCCACCTCTGTGGGCACATAGGGGATACTGTCCTCCGGCATACCCTTGAAATAGCGGCGCACCTCAGCGGGCGTCACAGTGATATCCTTCACCAGGCTCTCCTTCATGCGCTGAATCATCATCTGGTCACGCAGGTCGTCATGCATCGACTGTCGTATCTGGCTGATGCTCTGCTTCCTGTATTCCTCCAGTTTCTCACGAGAGCCAGTTTGTTGTATCATATAGTCTATGCGCTGTTCAATGGCCGACGACACCTCCGACTCCGTCACCTCTATACTGTCGAGTGCAGCCTGATGAAGAAAGAGTTTTTGCACAGCCAGTTGTTCTGGAATAGCACAGTCAGGGTTACCCGTCCAGCGCATACCGTCCATCGCAGCCTGAATGCGAGTGACTTCCACCTCACTCTTCAGGATGGGCTCGTCACCAACAACCCATACCACCTCGTCAACCACACTCTGGGCAACTGCAGGGCTAAACAATAAAGAGAAAAGAGAAAAGAGAAAAACAACTTTCTTCATTTACCACTCATCATTCATTTATCACTTGTCATTAGGACTCGAAGCATTCTCGCTAACGGTCTTCACAACCTCCTCGTCAATCTCCACAGGATACTTACGACGCAGGTCGGCCACCCACTCCTTCTCCAGTTGCTCCTGGTAGTCGGCCACCACCAGTCCACGTACGTCAGTGTAGTCCTCAGGACCTTTCTTCAGCAGTTTGCCATAGACGGCATCGATGGGATAGTCTTTCAGATGGGTCACCGTGGTGTCCTTCTTGAATACAAGACTGTCTATCAGTGCATTATCACCTTTCTTAAAGATACCTTTCTCCACACGAATGCGGATAATGGAGTCACCATTAAAGGTGGTACGCAGGGCCTCAGCCCACTGGTCGAACGAGAGTTTCTTCACGCAGTTGGCCACAGCCTTCACCTGACTCTGCTCCTTCACATGGTAAGCCATACCCTTATAGCGAGGCTCGTCCCAGGCATACTTTTTCTTGTTCTTCTTGAAGTAGTTGGCCAGGCCAGCCTCGTCCTTCGAGGCCTTATCCCACACCAGGCGGTTGCTGATTTCATAAAGCAGCAGACCATCGTGGTACTCGCGAATCAGGTTCTTCAGGTCAGAGTCTTTGGCCGACAACTCATCAGCCTTCTGCTCCATCAACTGGGCCTCAGTCAGCGAGCCGTTGGATTGTTCCACCATCTGCTTCACCTTCTGGTCGGCAATCTGGTCGCGCAGGTTGCGCTGCTCAATGAAGCGGAGAATATTGTCATGATGAAACTCAAAGGGTTCCAGCATCTTACGCTCCTTCATCAGGATGATATGATAGCCGAATGGCGACTGGACGATACCCGACATCTCGCCAGGCTGCAAGGCGAAGGCTGCATCCTCAAACTCCTTTACAAACTGGCCCCGCTGCACGAAGGGCAGCAAACCACCCTGACGGGCAGAACCAGGATCCTGTGACACCTTCGTGGCCAACTCGGCAAAGTCGGCCCCACCTTTCAGGGCCTGATAGATGGAGTCGATGCGCACCTTGGCGGCATCCCACTCCTCCTGAGGAGCCTGCTGGTCGGCACGAATCAGGATATGAGCCGTCTGGACCAATCCGTCGGGCCCTATCTGCTCCACAGTCTGGTCGTAGATGTTACGAGCCTCAGCCTCCACATCCTCGTCGGTCACGAGCATGGGCTTCACCTGCTGATCGCGATACATGGCAAACTCATCCTTGAACGACTGCAGCGTGTCGTATTTGGCATCAAGGGCAGCAGCGACCTTCAACTTATAGTTGACAAACAGGTCAACATACTCCCTGACGGTCTTCTTGTCGATGACGCCCTCCGAATTGTTTTTATTATAGGAATACTCAAATTCCGACTTCAGCACAGGCTCACCGTTCACCTTCATGATGACCGGGTCGGTAGTCTGTGCATTGGCGGCAGCGCTCATCAGCAATACCGCAAAAAGCATCTTTATCTTCATCTGTTTAGTCGTTAGGTCTTGAATAGTTGGGGGCCTCCGAAGTGATGGTGATGTCGTGCGGATGACTCTCCATCACGCCGGCATTAGTGATGCGAGTGAACTTGGCATCGTGCAGACGCTCAATGTTGGCAGCACCACAGTAGCCCATACCAGAGCGCAGACCACCCGTCAACTGATAGATCACCTCCTGCACCGTTCCCTTATAAGGCACACGACCGGCAATGCCCTCGGGCACCAGTTTCTTCACATCCTTCGTGTCGGCCTGGAAATAGCGGTCCTTCGAACCGTGCTCCATAGCCTCCAGAGAGCCCATGCCACGATAACTCTTGAACTTACGTCCATTGTAGATGATGGTGTCGCCGGGACTCTCCTCCGTGCCAGCCACCAGCGAGCCAATCATCACGCTCGAACCGCCTGCAGCCAAAGCCTTCACGATGTCACCAGAGTAACGCAAGCCGCCATCGGCAATCAGGGGCACATTGGTTCCCTTCAGGGCAGCATACACATCGTAGACGGCACTCAACTGGGGCACACCCACGCCAGCCACCACACGAGTGGTGCAGATAGAGCCCGGACCAATGCCCACCTTCACGGCGTCGGCACCATTCTCCACCAGCATCTTGGCAGCAGCACCCGTAGCGATGTTACCCACCACGATATCTATATCCTTAAAGGCATTCTTGGCTTCGCGCAGTTTGTCGATAACGCCCTTCGAGTGGCCGTGAGCCGTATCGATGACGATAGCATCGGCACCGGCACTGACCAGAGCCTGCATACGATCCAGCGTGTCGGTGGTCACACCTACGCCAGCCGCTACGCGCAGCCGTCCCTTCTCATCCTTACAAGCCATCGGTTTGTCCTTGGCCTTCGTGATGTCTTTATAGGTAATCAGGCCCACCAGATGGTTATCCTTGTCCACCACAGGCAGTTTCTCAATCTTATTTTCCTGCAGGATCTGGGCAGCAGCAGCCAGATCCGTCTGCTGGTGTGTCGTCACCAGGTTCTCCTTCGACATAATGTCCTCGACAGGACGATCCAGTCGGCGCTCAAAGCGCAGATCGCGGTTTGTCACGATGCCCACCAGATGCTTCTCGTCATCCACCACGGGAATGCCGCCAATGTGGTATTCGGCCATGATGTCCAGAGCCTGGGCCACGGTCGAGCCGAGGGGGATGGTGATGGGATCGTAGATCATGCCGTTCTCAGCACGCTTCACGATGGCCACCTCGCGGGCCTGATTCTCAATCGACATATTCTTGTGAATCACGCCGATGCCGCCTTCGCGGGCAATGGCAATAGCCATCTGGCTCTCAGTCACCGTGTCCATAGCGGCCGTCACAAACGGCACGTTCAGCACGATGTTGCGCGAGAAGCGCGTTTGCAACTCCACCGTCTTGGGCAGTACTTCCGAATAAGCGGGAATCAGCAGGACGTCGTCGAATGTCAGACCGTCCATCACAATTCTATCTGCAATAAATGATGACATAAAATAGGTACCTTTAATTATATTGCGTGCAAAGGTACAAAGATTTTTTGAGATACGAGGTTTCAGGCCAGACTTTTATACCATACCTTGTCCTTTTTTAACACAAAACCACAATTCTTAAGTCTTGGCTCGTATGCCTCCGTAAGAGTTCGGTTTTAGGCCTTTTTCAAAGTGATGCCAGACCTTGCGGGCCTGGCATCATTTCAATCTGTGGTCATCTTATTGTGACTTTTCTTATTGTTCCGTCGCTCATGCGGATAATGTTCACACCCTTCTGCGGTCCGCTCAACTGCTTACCATTGGGCGAGAATATCTTCACATTCTGCTGTCCCGTCACCATCAACTCCCCGATGCCCGTTGTATAGGTGGCGTGTACCACCACATCGTGGGCAGGCATCGTCTCCGGCAGGTCAGTCCACGCGAAGGTAGCGTAGTCGCCCTCAGGCTTGGGTTCTGGCGTAATCTTTGCGCCATACTCATAAGTTATCTCCTTGTACACCTTATCATCAATCATATAGGTCAACTTATACTTATTGATGCTGAACGCACCCGATACTGTCACATCCTCTGCTGGCATCTTGCTAGGTATCCAACTCCAGCCAGAGAAGGTATGGCCCTCCTTTGTCGGGGCGGCCTCAGGTGTAATCGCTGTACCATAATCAATCTCGAACGACTTGTAAACTACGCCATCAACCATGTAGGTCAACTTATACTTATTGATAGTGAACGTACCCGTCACAGTCACATCATGCGCAGGCATCGTTGCAGGAATCTCGCTCCATCCGCTGAAGGTGTAGCCTTCTTTCGTAGGTGCAGAATCAGACGTAATGATTGCCCCATATTCTACCTCATAAGACTTATACTCAACACTACCAACAATATATGTGATTTTGTACTTGTTGACAGAGAAAGTACCTGTAACCACCACATCTTCAGCCGGCATCTTGCTGGGTATCCAACTCCATCCAGAGAAGGTATGGCCCTCCTTTGTGGGGGCTGCCTCAGGGGTGATAGTTGCGCCATATTCCACATCTTCACTCTTGTATTCCTGCCCATCAATAGTATATGTCAACTTATACTTGTTGATCTTGAACGTGCCAGTGATTGTCACGTCATGTGCTGGCATCGTTGTAGGCATATCACTCCAGCCGCTAAATGTATAACCCTCCTTCGTGGGTGCGGTCTCTGGGGTGATAGTCGCACCATATTCCACATCTTCACTCTTATATTCCTGCCCATCAATAGTATATGTCAACTTATACTTGTTGATAGTGAATATGCCTGTCACCGTCACATCATGCGCAGGCATCGTTGCAGGAATCTCACTCCAACCGCTGAAAGTGTAGCCTTCTTTAGTAGGTGCATCTTCTGGCGTGATGGTTGCGCAATACTCAACCTCATAGGTCTTGTATTCTTCACCGTCAATGGTATATGCTAACTTATACTTGTTAATACTGAATGTGCCTGTTACCGTCACGTCGTGTGCTGGCATCTTCTCAGGAATCTCACTCCATCCGCTGAAAGTGTAGCCTTCCTTGGTGGGTTCTGCTTCTGCTGTAATGGTGGCACCAAACTCAACTTCGCTACTCTTGTATTCGCCACCGTCAACGGTGTATGTAAGTTTGTACTTGTTGATTTTAAATACACCAACTACATTAATATCGTCATTTGTGTCACTAACAATATACTCTCCATTAACTATATCTTTTGTTACATCTATACCATTTATAGACAAACTTTCAAGACTATAACCAGTGTTTGGTGATATAGTTAAACTAAACTTTTCGTCTTTATAAAGAACGATTGTCTTAGAGGCTGTTATTTTGCCACCATCATTATTGTTTATATTAACAACGAACCCAAACTCGTCAATTGACCTAAATTTGGCCCATGTATTTAGAGACCTCTAAACAACTATAAACAATGAAAAACGCATAGAGATAAACCTTTGTATATCAACCACTTTTAGATTTTAACACTTCAGACTTGCTTTTTATTAGTTCTCAAAAATCCGCTTACCTTTGCAACGCAT
>JAFUUL010000142.1 GCA_017483805.1 Prevotella sp. | reverse complement strand
TGTCCGATATTTTCCCGTCCTGTCAAGTCCTTCAGTAAGTAACGGCAACGACTGACAAGCGTTTCAGTACGAATTAAACGATGTTGACAAGCATTTCAGTTTAACCCGGTGAAAACTGTCAAGTGAAATCAGGAAAAGGCATCGGGCATCGTTTGACGAAGTGCCTGGAATCTCCTGACGAAGTGCCTAGAATCTCCCGACGAAGTGCCTAGAATCTTCCAACGAAGTGCCTAGAATCTAAACGACGGTTGCACCTTCGGAAAACATAAGGAGCATCTAAGGTTCGTCAAAGGTACGCCATATGATGAATCAGCATCCATTTGTCACTCATGGGCAAATGGATGCTGAAATCTATTAATGCTATCGGCCACGGCTGTATGCAGGCTGATCGGTCACGTCACCATGCAAATCATCAATACCGGTTTTCGGCTCTTGCTGCTCTTTTTTCTTTTGCAAGACACTCAGCAAAACCTTGTCGCCTGATATTGCCGTGACGGTTACCACGCAACTGCGGTCACCATCGCCATCATTGTCCTGTGCAATCAGACGGACGCTGGGCGCGCCCGATATATAACTTTGCTTAATGACTGTCAGCCAATCTGCAAGACCGTCCAATTCACGGACTGCCGTATTCAGATCGCCAAGTGTTACCACCACATCGGCATCCGTCGAGGGCAAAGTCACTGTCTGCTTATAAACCGTTCCCTCGGGATCTGGAGTAGGACTGGAGTCTGGACATGCACATACAAACAGACTACATATGAGAACTATGGAACAATACAGTATTTTTTTCATTTTTCATCCTATTTTAAGACAACTTTCTTACCATTCTTTATATAAACGCCTTTAGACGAAGGAGCGGCAATACGACGTCCTTGCAAGTCGAAGAAAACATCCTGACTATCAAAGACTACCGCATCAATCCCCGTTGCTGCATCATCACCAATGGCATAACCACTACGCGATGCAGCAGTCTTGGGCACGACAAGCCAGGCCTTATGTCCTTCAATCTGGAACGGGGCCCCATTCTGAGTTCCCCAATACCAACCAAACACATTACTCATGTCGGAGCCATACCGGCCATAACTCAACTTATAGTGATATCCATCGCCAGTGGTAGACACCGTTTCATCGCTGCCGCGCAGCAAATTTGTACCAGAATAAGTGGCATTACTCTCCGATGGAGACAGCGTGAATGTGCCAGTTTTTTTGGTGTCCCCCGCTAACATGACTGGCACTCCTCGAGGAATAATTCCTGAAACCGATCCGTCGGCTATCGTCTTATATGCTAGTTTCCCGTTAGACACGCCAATGACCACCTGTGCTGATAATCCATTGGGCAGGACATAGGCAGACTTCGAGGAATAGAACGTGGCATATCCTGCAGAAGAAAGACTTGCAGCATATGAAGCAAGTGTACTCCCATTGTGTGAATAAACATAGTTATCTCGGTCGGCCATTTCAAGAGTTCCATTATAATTGGTCATCTTTCCGTATACTATAACTTGATCACCAATCTTTATTTGTGGATATCCTTCTACCCACGGTTTGTTCTCCAGATAGTATGATCCATAGACATAAAATTGCCTGTTGGTTGTTCCATCATCAGAGATATTAAATGTTGCTGTTCCGTATTGGGCACTATACGTGTATTTAATTGAAGATACAATTCCTTTCACATAATACCTTTGCGAAGTAGTTTCTCCAACTTGTAATTCACTGGCTTTCTTTGCTGCCGCAATTGCATTAAAGGGATTCTGCAAAGTTCCATCTCCCTTTGCGCCATCATCCTTTATCGTATAAGTTGCTGTCAACACGTCACTTGCATCATAACCATCCTTATAGGCGATGGCTTTCAGCGTGCAAGCACTATTGACGGCTATGCCCGCAGAGGTGTACTTCGTGCTGCTCTTTGATGGTGTGCTACCATCTAGAGAATAGTAAATGTCTGTACCAGATGTATTCGGCGTGCTCATATATACCTTTGTGCCCTCAACGATTTCACCTGTAGTGGGAGTGAGAGAGAGTTTCACCTGCTCAAAACCTATATAAATCGGAGTGTGTTGATCTTCCGTTGTTCCATCACCTAATTGTCCATTTATATTAAGACCACACATCCATAGGGATCCGTCCTTTTTAATTATCATGGAATATTTTCCATTTGATGGAGCAGACACAGATTGAACATTCTTCATTATTTGAACTGGGACATTCTTGTTTGCAGTCGTTCCATCACCCAATTGTCCATTATAATTCGAGCCACACGCTAACAAAGAACCATCTTTCTTAACAATGAGAGTATGCTGTTGTCCAGCAGCCAGAGTTTCAACTTCATCCATAATCCATACTGGTGATTTACGAGTTATGGTGGTGCCATCTCCTAATTGACCATCACCATTATATCCACAAGCCCACAAAGAACCATTGTTTTTAAGAATTAGAGTATGGCCCCATGATGCTGAAACATATTTTACATCGTTGGAAATCTTTGTAGGTCTTCCAACATCTCCAGAGGCTCCATTTCCTAGATTACCACTCCAATTAGCACCGAATGCCCATAAAGTCCCATCAACTTTAATAAAAAATGAATTATATGCACCTGCAGAAGCAAAAATCACATCATCGGCTATTTTTACAGGCTCTGAACGATTTATATTAGTTCCATCACCTAACTGAAAGTTCTGATTCCGCCCACAAGACCATAATGTTCCATCTGATTTTACAATAAGAGTGTGATATGCTCCGGCCGATACCATTGAGACATTATCCATAATCTTAATTGGATCTTTATGTTCTTCATTTGTTCCGTCACCCAGTTGTCCTGACGAATTGCCTCCGAATCCCCAAAGAGAATTGTCAGTTTTAATAAAAAGGAAATGATATCCACCAGCAGCAATTGATTTCACACCATCTATATCGTTTTTTTGGATAAATATCTTGTCTTTATTGTAATTACTACCATTTGGCCAATAATCATTCGTCCACAAAGAACTATTGGTTTTCAATAGACACGAAGAATAGGTCCCTGCTGCAACTTGTATTATTCCAATCTTCGGACCTTTAATTGTATAATTTCTCACCAACAAATCACTTGTTTCGTACCCCGCTTTATATGCAATAGCCTTCAATGTACATGCTTCGTATAAAGTTACTCCGGAAGAAGTATACTTTGTGCTGCTCTTCGAGGGTGTGCTGCCATCGAGTGTAAAGTAGATATCTGCATCTGAGGCGTTAGTCGTACTTAGATAGACTTTTGTGCCAACAGGCACTTCACCACCATCTGGAGAAGCAACCAATTCAAGTCGTTCCAACATTCCAGGAATTAACTGATAGTCTTTAAAGCCACTCCAACTTGCTTTGTACCTCTCAATTGCTTCTTCAGAAGGAAGATAAAGCGTGATACTATACCTCCCAGGCCAGTAGCCATATTGAATCGTAGGCGGATTTTCGTTTAACGATGTTACAGAAGTCAGTTTAGAACAATGATCGAAAGCAAGATAGTGGACATATTTCAGTGTTGAAGGAAGCACTATTTCTTCCAAATTGCCATGATAACCAAAAGCATGATAGGTTATATTTCTCACAGGGTAGCCTCGCACAGAATCTGGGATAGTCGCCTTAGTACATGAATAGGGTATGCTCTGCGAGTCATCCGGACCAGGAATAACAGCTACACATTCCTCACCATCTATAGTCGTTATCCAAAAGTGCATCGGAATACCCTCTATGGTATTCTCGGCAAAGCCTAAATAATCTGGGTCAGAGCCCGGATCAGGGTCATCCCCTCCTCCAGAGCCTCCACCTCCTCCAGAATTGGGGTCAACAACAGTCACCTCATAGAATTCCGTATGAGTAATATAACCAGTATAAAGAGGGTCTGTCCACTTGGCACGATTATAGTATTTTGCCTGACACATAACTCTCACACTACCTTCTGATACACCTCTCACTGTAGTGGGGTTTGAGGAAGATGAAATGAAAGTCACACTCCCCGAACCACTTTGCGACCATCTGACTTCGTATAGGTCAGGCTTCCGTGAATCCGGGGAAGATGGTGCATACAATTTTATGTCATTCCCCCCAATATATACAGTGTATTGTGCCCACAAGTCGACACCAGTCATGGCTAAGAGGATGATTAGCAGTACTTTCTTTATCATTTTATGGATTGCATTATAAGAAAAGGCGTGCAACCATTCGCTGCTTATTCTCTCGTTTAGGTTACCGCCAAGTGACCTGCAATGTAAACAAGCAAGAATAGTTCACGCCCATCAGCGTGAACCTTCTGAACTGCTTGTTCCCACATTGCGAATATTTGGCGGTATTCAAACGAAAGAGAGACAAGAGCAGAGGCTCAAGTATCTAAAAAGTAGTCGAACGGGGGGCGACGCGCATTTCGTTTTTGGTTAGTAAATACGTTTTAAAGTCACCTCCTGGGAGCGCGGCACCTGGTGTCGCCAGTCTCTCCCGTTATTGTTCTACACTATGTCATATTGTCTAATAGTTTATTGATTATTGTTAAGAGATTTATCTTCCGTCTGCAAAAATACAAATTAAATTCCAAAACCACGAAAGATTTAGTTACTTTTTTGTAACAACCCAATAAAAGTTGAATCGAAGCTAATCAACATGCAAGTCTTGGGATGCATCCGTAGGTGTGGACATATAAAAGGGGCTGTCCTCCATAAAATGTCGGAGGGCAGCCCTTATCGAATTGAAAATGCCTGCTTCCTTAGAAGAAGTTGTAGCGGAGATCCTCGACCTTGACGGCGCGGAGGAGATCCTGATTGGCCAGACTCATGACCTGACGGATGGCCTGCTGACGGAGCATGTCCTCCTGGGTCTGCTCGTCATACTGAGCGCCCTCGCGAGCCTGACGATCGAGCACCTGGAACATGTAGGCGGCCTGCTGACCCTTGACGGGAGCCTTGCTGAACTGGCCCTTCTCGGTGGCTGCCACTGCGCCACTCAGGGCGGGCTCGGTGGTGCCGAGGCTGCGGATGCTGGCGGGTGCGGCGAAGGTGATGAGGTCTACGGTGTCGACCTGTGCACCGGCTGCCTTGGCGGCATCGATGCTGGTGACGCCGTTGAACTTCTCAGCCAGCGTGGCGAACTTCTTGTCGCGGATAACCATCTGCTTGAGTTCCTCAGTCTTACTGTTAATGTCGGCATAGCCCTCGGGGTTGACCTTCTGGAGTCCTACTACGAGCAGGTAGTCGTCGTTGCCGCAGCGCATGACCTCGGAGAGTTCGCCCTCGTCGGCCTTGCTGAAGATCCAGCGGATGGCCTCGTTGCTGCGGTGCAGGCCTGCGATAGTGTGGTCGGCGGCAGTCAACTGGCGGTCGAGCACGGTGTAGCCGTATTCGGCTGCCTTCTCGGCGAGTCCGTCCACATTTTTGCTCTCAGCCACGAACTGACTGAACTGGTTGTAGGCCTGAGTGTGGGTGTCGCTGGAGAAGTTGATGGTGCGCTTCACGATGGCCACGTCGTACTTGGTGACCATAGCGCGGCGGTCGGTGACCTGGAGGATGATGTTGCCCTGAGAGAGTTTCAGGTTCTTGATCTCACCCTGCGAGAGGTTGAAGAGGCTGCCGATGAACTGGCGGTTGTCCATGTCGACGTTCTGCATGCTCTGATAGTTGGCAGAGGTGATCCACTGCTTGGCGCCTGTCTGGCCGTACTTCTTGGCAATCGAGTCGAACACGGCTCCGGCCTTGAGGGCCTGGTAGACGCTGTCGGCGGTCTTCTCAGAGACGGCGGGGTTGACGCCCATGAGCGAGATGGTGCGATACTCTACAGAGTCGGGAGCCTGCACCTTGCTGAGCAGTTTCACCACGTTGTAGGTATTGTCGCTGGCTGTCTCGAAGGGGCCTACCACCTGTCCGGCTGCCATCGAGTCGACGCGTGCGGCAATGTCGTAGGGCATAGCGGAGCGGGTGACGGGCAGGCCGAAGAAGGGCACCTGCGACTGGGCTGCACGCACGACCTCGCTGGCCGTGAGGCTGTCCTGGCGGAAGGATGCTGTGGCCTCCTGCATGGTCTCCATCAGACGGTCGCGGTCAGCCTGTGAGGGGAGCACCTGGAATGCCACGTACTTCACGTCGCGTGTCTCCTCGTAGGTCTTGTAGGCGCTCTTCGTCTCGTTGTACTTGGCCTTCAGGTCGGCATCGCTCACCTGGATGTCGTTGTCGTTGACGGTGGCATAAGGCAGCGATGCGAGGAGCACCTTGCTCTCGACGTTGGAGCCGTCGAAGGCAGCCTTAGCCGAAACGGGGTTGGTCGACACGCATCCCACGAGCAGGGCCTGATACTTGTCCATGAGCAACTGCTGGCGCAGCAGACGCTCGGCGATGGGCCAGCACTGCTCGAGCAGTTGCGACTGCTCGGCGGCCTGCTGGCGCTCCTCAATGGTGGGTGCCTGCTCGGCGGCCTGCTTGAGATACTCGCGGGCGGTGTTCACCTGTGTGTAGTCGAAGAGACCCGTCTGGGGATTGACGAACTCGCGGATGAGGGGTGCCTGGCGCAGCGAGGGGTGTGTGCCCTCAGTGAGCACCTGCTTGAACTCCTCGTCGGTGACGGTCAGGCCCAGTTCCTCGGCCTCTTTCTCGATGGCCTTGTTGCGCACGTAGTTGTTCCAGATGAAGTCGCGCAGGTTATTCAGTCCGTCCTCATTGAGGTCGGCCTGTCCCTGCAACTTCAGGATCTGCTGATACTCTTCTACGAGTTGGTTGAACTCGTGGATGTCGACTTTCTGGCCGTCGACGATGCCTGCAGTGAGGCCATCCATCTGCTTTTTCTTACCAATCATTTCAAAAGCCGTCTCTGCAATGAAGCCGAACAGGGCTATTGCCAGAATGGTGATGAGGATGGGGCCCCAACTTCTGATTTTTCCAATTGCTGCCATTTGTTTTTTGTTGTTTTTTATTATTGTTTTTTCTGTTTTTTCAAATTCAGCCGACAAAGTTACTAAGTTTTCTCGAATTAACCGCACTTTTTTATGAAAAATTGGTGTTTTCATCGACTTTTAGCCTCACCAATTCGATTTTAGTGGCCGTATTCTTGATAATTTTGAACTGAAAGCGTCCGATGGTGACCACTTCGTTGAGTTTCGGGAAACTCTGATATTCGTGCAGGATGAGTCCTCCCACGGTCATGTAGTCATCGCTCTCGGGCAGGTCGAGGTCGAACATCTCGTTGACCTTCTCTATCTCGAGTCGGGCCGAGAGCAGATACTCGCCGCCCTCCATCTGCTTGGCCACATAATTGGTCGAATCGTGCTCGTCCTCTATGTCGCCAAATATCTCCTCTACGATGTCCTCGAGGGCCACGAGGCCACTGGTGCCTCCGAACTCGTCGACGACCACGCCGAGCGACTTCTTCTGTGCCAGAAACGTCTGCATCATCTTGCTGGCCGCCATCGTCTCGGGCACGAAGGTCATCGTGCGGATGTGCTTCGTCCAGTCATCAGGATTGCGGAACATTTCTGACGAGTGGATATAGCCGACGATGTGGTCGATGTCCTCGTGGTAGACCACAATCTTGGAGTGTCCGCTCTCTATGAACTTCTGCTTGAGTTGGGCAATGTCGCAGGTATCCTCCACAGCGTCGATCTCCGTGCGAGGCACCATACAGTCGCGCACCTTGGTCTCTGAAAACTCGAGCGCGTTCTGGAAGATGCGCACCTCCTCCTCGATATCGTCCTCGCTACGGGCATTGTCGATGCTCGTCTGTACCAGGTAGTCGAGGTCTACCTTTGTGAACTCCTTGTCCTCCTCCACCTTGTTCATCTTCACGCCCACCAATCGGAGCAGCCCCTTGGAGAGTAGCGTGGCGAAGCGCGACACCGGATAGAGCACCACATAGCAGACGAAAGCCGGCAGGGCAAAGAAGGTGAGCATGCCGTTGGGGTTGCTCTTGAAGATGGTCTTGGGCAGAAACTCGCCCGTGAAGAGCACCACCAGCGTGGATAGCAGCGTGTCGGCAGTCACACGCGAGCCCGCGTCGAGACTCTGAAAGAGCGTGGCGTCGAAGATCTTGGCAAAGAGGATGCCGTAGATGACCAGCGCGATATTGTTGCCCACGAGCATGGTGGACACGAAGTTGTTGGGGTGACGATAGAACAGGGCTATGATCTTCTGCGGCAGGCCGTTCTTCTCGCGTGCCACCTCGGCCAGCAGTCGGTTGCTGGACACGAAGGCTATCTCCATGCCCGAGAAGAAGGCGGAGAAGACCATAGTGATGATGAGTCCTGTGATGAGTGCTGTCATTGTGGCTGATTGGTTGTTGTGTCGGCAGGCTCTGGATCGTCGAAGTCGGAAGCCAGGAACGAGCCTTCGCTGTTGCTTACGGTATAGCGGGTCATCTGCTCGTCGCTGCGGAAATAGGTGCCCTCGAGCGTCCGCTCAGGGGTGACCACACGCGAGAATACATTGGAGTAGAACTCGTGGTGAATGCCGTCCCAGTAGAGTTCCTCGCTGGTATAGACGAGGCCGTCGATGTTGCGCACGCTGACGCGTCCACGCAGTTTCCACAGCCGCTGCTGGTCGAAGTACCAGGCAGAGTCGGCCTGAATGTAGGCCTGCACGTGAAACTGCTCGTCGAACTGCTCGAAGAAGATGCCCTTCATGAACTCCCAGCGCGAAGGCTGGCGCACAGTGTTGACGTCCCACCGCTCGGTGACGATGCGATACTTGATGACGCCCGAGTCGCTGATGAGCGTATTCACGCCATAGGAGGTCATCATCGAGAGCGAGTCCTCAGGATTGACGGCATCGGCTGTGTGCTCTTGTGGTTGGACGCAGCCAACCATCAACAACGACACTGCGAGGATGAGTATCAGTCGACTTTCCACTTGGCAAACCAGCGTTCGTTGAAGGTCAGGCCTATGTTGATGCGAAACATATTCTCGGTGATCAGGTCGGTGGCCGAGGCGTGCACCCACTGTGCGCTGACATTGAGCACGGGACGCATATTGCCGCGAGAGTTCCAGCCGTTCTGCAGGGGGATGCCGAAGCCTGCGCTGACGCTTATCTCCTTCGGGCCGTCCTGCCCATTTATTTTATAATAAGGTGTAGCATAGCCGGCACCCAGACGATAGTGCACACGCTGCAGGAAACTGCGGCTCATGGGGTCAGGCACATAGTCGGCACCCAGATTGACCTTGTAGTTATCCTTCAGCAGGCCGCTCTTCAGCACGTAGTCGCCCGCCTCGTAACTGGGATAATCCACACTGCCCCACTGCTGCAGGGTGGCATCTACGTCGACCAGCAGGCTGTTTTTGTGATTCCACGCGAGGCCCACGCCGTAGGTCATCGGCAGCGAGAGGCCGTTGCTGATGGCAAACTGGGTGGTGTCGGGGGTGCTGGTCAGCGAGTTGGTGTTGATGATCATGCACTCAGGATCGGCCCCCAACTTATGCCCGAGGCCTACGGTAGCACCCAGCACGATGTCGTCGTGCTTGTTGATGGCCTGCTGCCACTGGAGTCCCAGGTCGAAATGGTAGGTCTTGACCGAAGCAGAGTAGACCTTCTTCAGCGAGTTAATGTCGGTGCCCGTGCTGCTGACGATGGAGCGCTCGTAGTCGCCCCATACGTACTGAGCGTTGAAGCCCAGCGACAGGGGCTTAAAGATGCGCCAGCCGGCTCCCACAAACATCTGGTGCAGGCCGCCCGAGCCGGAATAGGTCTCGGTGATGGTGCCGCGATTGTCGGCCAGCAGCGTGGAGGAACTGTAGGAATAGCCCACATTGGTCAAGGGAAGCACGCCGAAACTGACGCCCACGTTGCGCACCAGGCGGAAACAGCCCACGGCATACTCAAAGTCGGCGTTCTTGGCGTTGATGCTGGCATTGCCCTCCTTGAAGTTGGTCAACTGGCCGGAGAGGCCCACGTCGAAAATCATGGTCAGCGAGTCGATGGCCGAATAGGATGCAGGGTTCAGCGTGTTGACTATATTACCCTTACGCAAGGCTAGACCCACGCCGTTCATGCCGCGACTGAAGCCCTGCGACTGGTCAGACAGCACGCCAAGACCATACTGGCTATAGGGTGAATTGGTGCCGCTCTGTGCAAACGCAGACACACAGCACACAGCGGCGAGAATATTACATAAAAACCTTCTGTTCATACTCTGTATTTTCTTTCAGCGTGCAAAATTATTAAAAAAATTCGAACTAAACGCACCGAAAGTGGAAAATATAGCGTAATTTTGCATCGTGAAACAATTAAAAAACATTTTTAGGATTATTTTGGTCGCCATCGTGACCTTTTGGGCAGGGACATCACAGGTCAAGGCCCAAGGCACCACGCCTATGGACAGCATCGAGTTTGGGCTCATCACCTGCTCGCCGCACGACGAGGTCTACAGCCTCTACGGCCACACCGCCATACGCTGCCACAACCTGAGCACAGGGGCCGACGCCATATTCAACTACGGCGTGTTCAACTTCAAGGCTCCCCACTTCGTGCTACGCTTCGTGTTCGGATTGACCGACTACGAACTGGAGTGCGTGCCCGCCCGCTACTTCTGGCCCTACTACCAGAAATGGGGCAGCCAGGTGACCGAGCACGTGCTGGACCTGACCAACGACGAGAAGCAGCGACTGATGGAGGCACTGATAGAGAACTGCAAGCCGGAGAACAAGACCTACCGCTACAACTACTTCTTCGACAACTGCTCTACCCGCCCCCGCAACATCATAGAGGACAATCTGGACGGCAGCGTCATCTACCAGCCGCGACCTGACTACCAGCGCACCTTCCGCGAGATGATACACGAACACACCGTGAAGCATCCCTGGGCGGCTTTCGGCAACGACATCCTGCTGGGCATCAAGGCCGACAGGCAGGCCACGCAACGCGAGCAGGAATTCCTGCCCGACAACCTCAGACGCGACTTCGAACTGGCACTCGTCGACCGCGACGGCGTGACCACGCCCCTGGTGAAGGAGCGCCGCGTGCTGGTGCGGCCGGGCGTGCAAATGGTGAACGAGGGCTTCCCCCTGTCGCCTATGCACTGTGCGGTGCTGCTCCTGGCTGTCTCACTGGCAGTCTTCATCTACGAACACTTCAAGCGCCAGACGCTGCGCTGGTTCGACGCCGTGCTCATGCTGCTGACAGGGTTGGCAGGCATCGTGCTGTTCGTCATGATCTTCTCACAACACCCCACGACCAGCATCAACCTGCAGATACTGGTGCTCAACCCACTCTCGCTCGTATTCATCCCCTCGGTCGTCCGTCGCCGCAAGACGCGCTGGTTCACCGTCAGCATGCTCTGCATCTGCCTGTTCTTCGTGGGAGCCCTCTGGCAAGACTATGCCGAAGGAATGGAAATTGTGGCACTATGTTTGCTGCTAAGATATTGGAGGCACCTCAATGACAAATAGATCTATCTACCTCACCCTGCTGGCCATACTGGGCTTCCAAGCCGAAATGATGGCCGACACGACACAGCCCGCCGCTGCGCCGCGGCTGGTGGTCAGCATCAACATCGACCAACTGCGTAGTGACTATCTGCAGGCCTTCGCCCCACTCTACTCTGAGGACGGCTTCAAGCGGCTGCTGAACGAGGGGCTGATCTGCAATTATGCCTCCTATCCCTTCACACCCATCGACCGCGCATCGGCCATCGCCTCCATCTCTACCGGCACTACACCTTATTATAATAATATAGTGGGGCTGAAATGGATGAACCGCGAGACGCTGCGCCCCACCGGCTGCGTGGATGACCCGAAGCACGCAGGGCTGCAAACCAGCGAGACAGGATCGCCCGTCCAACTAAGCACGTCGACCATCGGCGACGAACTGAAGGTGGCCACAGCGGGCAAGGCTATCGTCTACGCCATAGCCCCCTATCGCGATGCAGCCATCCTATCGGCTGGACATGCCGCCGACGGTGCCCTGTGGATAGACGATGCGAGCGGCAACTGGTGCTCGACCAACTATTTCTTCCCCTCGCTACCCACGTGGGTGCAGGCCTACAACCGCCTGCAGGCACCCTCGATGAAGATTCAGGGGCAGTCGTGGGAACCGTTCAACCTGCTGACTGGCAACTTCAGTTACTTCATGCAGACGGGCGAGCAGAAGCCCTTCAGGCATACGTTCGAGGGCACCAAGCGCTTCGTGGAATACAAGGCGAGCGCACTGGTGAACGCCGACATGACGGATATGGCCCAGAAGTGTGTGGATTGCACAGGCATGGGCAACGACAATGTGACCGACCTGCTCTGCATCACCTACTATGCCGGCAACTATAACCACCGCACGGTGACAGAATGTCAGATGGAGTTGCAGGACACCTATGTCAGGCTCGACCACGAGATCGGACGCCTCGTCAGCCACTTCGAGAAGGCTCTCGGCCGCGACCGTGTGCTCTTCGTGCTGACCAGCACAGGCTACAGCGACGAGGAATCGGCCGACTACGACAAGTACCGCATCCCATCGGGCACCTTCTATATGGATCGCACGACCAACCTCATGAACATCTACTTCGGTGCGTTTTGGGGACAAGGCATCTATGTGGAGGCCACCTATGGCAACCAGATCTACCTGAACCATAAACTGCTGGAGCAGAAGAAGATCAGCGTGACCGATGCGACCGGCAGGGCACAGGAATTCCTGTCGATGATGTCGGGCGTGAGGAATGTCTACACCTCGCTGCAGTTGCTCACCACTCAGAACGAATACCTGCGCAAGGTGCGCAATGGCTACAGCCCCGAACGCTGCGGAGACATCGTTGTAGAGGCGGCTCCCGGCTGGCGCATACACCACGAGGACACACAGGAAGACGTGCTTCAGAGGGCATCGTTCACTCAGTTCCCCATCATCTTCTGGGGAGCAGGCACCCCTGCGGAACAGGTGCAGACACCTGTCACCGTCGACCAGATTGCACCCACCATTGCCCGCTGCATCCGCATCAGGGCCCCTAATGCATGCTCTTCCAAGCCGTTATTCTGACATTCTTTCAGCAAATAATGGACGTTTTTTGCTTTTAATTGGCAAAAAATCAGTAACTTTGCACCCCAAATCACAAATCAGTAACAAGTAAATCGCAATTATAAAGATGAATTTCAACAAGATTCTGAAGGCTTTGTTCGGTGACAAGTCTTCGAAAGACATGAAGAAGATACAGCCGTTTGTGGAGAAAGTGAAGGCTGTTTCGCCCCAAGTAGAGACATTGGACAACGATGCCCTGCGCGCCAGGACACAAGAGATACGCCAGCAAGTGCAGGCCGCTGCCAAGACCCAGAAAGAAGAGGTGGAGCGGCTGAAGGCGACCATCGAGAACACGCCGCTGGAAGAGCGTGCCGACATTTTCGCCAAGATTGACAAGATTGAGAAGGAGGCACTCGACGAATACGAGAAGGCACTCGACGAGGTGATGCCTGAGGTCTATGCCATCGTGAAGGAGACGGCCCGCCGCTTCGCCGAAAACGAGGAGACCATTGTCACGGCCACCGACTTCGACCGCGAACTGGCTGGGGATCCGCGCAAGGACTTCATCACCATCGATGGCGACAAGGCCATCTACCACAACCACTGGACGGCAGGCGGCAACGACCTGAAATGGGAGATGGTGCACTACGACGTGCAACTCTTCGGCGGCGTGGTGCTGCATCAGGGCAAGATTGCCGAGATGGCCACAGGTGAAGGTAAGACGCTGGTGGCAACGCTGCCCGTGTTCCTCAACGCCCTGACCGGCAACGGCGTTCACGTGGTGACGGTCAACGACTATTTGGCCAAGCGTGACTCTGAGTGGATGGGCCCGCTCTACATGTTCCACGGTCTCTCCGTCGACTGTATCGACAAGCACCAGCCAAACTCGGCCGCACGCCGCAAGGCCTATCAGGCCGACATCACCTTCGGCACGAACAACGAGTTCGGCTTTGACTATCTGCGTGACAACATGGCCGTATCGCCCTCAGATCTGGTGCAGCGCGCCCACAACTATGCCATCGTCGACGAGGTCGACTCAGTGCTGATCGACGATGCCCGTACACCTCTTATTATTAGTGGCCCCGTGCCGAAGGGCGAGGTGCAGATGTTCGAGGAGTATCAGCCACTGGTGGAGAAACTCTTCGGCGTGCAGCGCCAACTGGCCACCCAGTTCCTGGCAGACGCCAAGCAGAAGATCTCGGAGGGTCAGGAGAAGAACGACAAGAAACTGACCGACGAGGGCTTCCTCTCGCTCTACCGCTCGCACAAGTGTCTCCCCAAGAACAAGCCCCTCATCAAGTATCTGTCAGAGGAAGGCATCAAGGCTGGTATGCTGAAGACGGAGGAAATGTATATGGAGAACAACAACCGCCGTATGCACGAGGTCACCGAGCCGCTCTACTTCGTGGTCGACGAAAAACTGAACTCCTGCGACCTGACCGACAAAGGCACTGCTTGGCTGGCCAATCAGGTGAACGACCCCGAACTGTTCGTGCTGCCCGACATTGCATCGCAACTTTCGGCTCTAGAGGCCGAGACCGGGCTGAACGATGAAGAGCGCCTGAACAAGAAAGACGAACTGATGAACCACTATGCCATACAGAGTGAGCGCGTGCACACGCTGCAGCAGTTGCTGAAGGCCTACACGATGTTCAACAAGGATGACGAGTACGTGGTCATCGACGGCGAAGTGAAAATCGTCGACGAGCAGACAGGCCGTATCATGGAGGGCCGCCGCTGGAGCGACGGACTCCACCAGGCTGTGGAGGCCAAGGAGCACGTGAAGGTGGAAGCCGCTACACAGACCTTTGCCACCATCACCCTGCAGAACTACTTCCGCATGTACCACAAACTGGCGGGTATGACCGGTACGGCCATCACCGAGGCCGGCGAGTTCTGGGATATCTATAAACTGGACGTGGTGGAGATTCCCACCAACAAGCCCATCGCCCGCAACGATATGGACGACCGCGTCTACAAGACGGCACGCGACAAGTATCGCGCCGTCATCGAAGAGGTGGTGAAGATGCGCAAGTCGGGACGCCCCACCCTGATCGGTACGACCTCGGTGGAGATCTCCGAGTTGCTGTCGCGCATGCTCGACATGTACGTAGATCCTGAAACAGGCAAGCGCGAGGGCATACCTCACCAAGTGCTGAATGCCAAGTTGCACCAGAAGGAGGCCGACATTGTGGCACTGGCCGGTCAGCAAGACAGAAACGGGCTGGGTGCAGTGACGATTGCCACCAACATGGCCGGTCGCGGTACCGACATCAAACTGTCGCCCGAGGTGAAGGCCGCCGGAGGTCTGGCCATCATCGGCACAGAGCGTCACGAGAGCCGCCGCGTAGATCGTCAATTGCGCGGTCGTGCCGGCCGTCAGGGTGATCCGGGCTCCAGCGTCTTCTACGTATCGCTGGAAGACAAACTGATGCGTCTGTTCGCCAGCGAACGCATCGCATCCGTGATGGACAAACTGGGCTTCAAGGAGGGTGAGATGATCGAGCACCCCATGATTTCGAGAAGCATCGAGCGCGCCCAGAAGAAGGTTGAGGAGAACAACTTCGGCATCCGTAAGCGCCTGCTGGAATATGACGACGTGATGAACAAGCAGCGCACCGTCATCTATGAGAAGCGCCGCCACGCTCTGATGGGTGAGCGCATCGGTATGGACATAGCCAACACTATCTGGGATCGCGTGTCGACCATCATCGAGCGCAACGACTACCAGGGCTGCAAGGAGGAGTTCCTCCATCTGTTCGCTATGGAAGTGCCCTTCACCGAAGAGCAGTTCCTCAGCGGCAAGCCTGACCAGTTGGCCGAAGAATCATTTCAGGCAGCACTGGCCAACTTCAACCGCAAGACGGAGCACATCCGCGAGGTGGCTTGGCCCGTCATCAAGCGCGTATTCGAAGAGCAGGGCCAACTGTACGAGCGCATCATCGTGCCCATCACCGACGGTCGCAAGGTCTACAACATCGCCTGCAACTTGCAGGAGGCCTATGAGTCTGAGTGCAAGTCGGTGGTCAAGGAGTTTGAGAAGCAGATGCTGCTGCACATCATCGACGAGTCGTGGAAGGAGAACCTGCGCGAACTCGACGAACTGCGCCACTCCGTGCAGAACGCCAGTTACGAGCAGAAAGACCCGCTCCTGATCTTCAAACTGGAGAGTGCCAAGGTCTGGGACAACATGATCAACGAGATGAACAACCGTGCAATGGCCGTGCTCAACCGAGGCTCCATCCCCGAGATGCAGCAGGAGGTGCGCGAAGCCGCTCCCGAGCAGCACACCGACCGCCGCCAATACACCGAGAACAAGCAGAACCTGCAGGAAGAGCAGATTGTGGATCGCCGACAGCAGGCCGCTGCTCAGCAGGACACCCGTGCCCAGCAGCCGCGCAACCCGGTGGTGAAGGACAAACTGCCCGGACGCAATGATCCCTGTCCCTGCGGCAGCGGCAAGAAGTTCAAGAACTGCCACGGACGTGGTTTAGCATAACCTGCAAGAAGCACACATATCATGATCAAGATAGAAAACCTCAGGAAGCAATTCGGTGAGACCATCGCCTGCAATATCCCGTCGTTCACCATCAACGATGGCGATATTCTGGGCCTGGTGGGCAACAACGGGGCCGGCAAGACCACCCTCTTCCGCATGATGCTCGACCTGCTGAAGCCTGACGAGGGCCACGTGGAACTGGACGGCATCGACCCCTCAGCATCAGAAGCCTGGAAACAGGACGTGGGCGCCTATGTGGACGACAGTTTCCTCATCGACTACCTGACGCCAGAGGAATACTTCGCCTTCATCGGAAAGATCAGCAACATCCCCCAAAAGGCCATCGACGAACGGCTGCTGCAGTACGAACACCTGTCGGGCGGTGAGGTCTTCGGACAGAAGAAACTCATCCGCAACCTCTCGGCAGGCAACAAGCAGAAGGTGGGCATCATCTCTGCGCTCATCCGTCAGCCCAAACTGGTGATTCTCGACGAACCGTTCAACTTCCTCGACCCCACCAGCCAGAACGTACTCAAGCGCACTATCACAGACTATGCGACGCAAACGCAGGCCACGATCATCATCAGCAGCCACAATCTGCAGCACACGACAGACATCTCTACGCGCATCGCCCTGATGGAGAAGGGAGAAATCATCCGCGACCTGAGCAATCAGGATTCTGCGGCCAAAGAGGAACTTACTGCCTATTTCGGAGATTAAAAAAGGGCATTAATACGATTTTTTTCAAAAAAGTCGGCAAAAAATTTCCTTATCTGACTGAAAATGAGTAATTTTGCAGTCCAAAACAAGAAGTAACTATAAAAAAATATTAAGGAGAAAGCAATATGACCAAGGCTGAAATAGTCAAGACGATAGCCCTACAGACAGGCGTAGCACCCAGAGACGTGTCTGTTGTCGTAGAGGCTTTTATGGAGGAAATCCGCAATAGTTTGGCCGACAATAAAGAGAATGTCTACCTTCGTGGATTCGGCAGTTTCATTGTCAAGCACCGCGCCAAGAAGACGGCCCGCAACATCTCGAAGAACACTACGCTGGTGATTGACGCGCACGACCTGCCCGCCTTCAAGCCCTGCAAGAGTTTCATCGACCGCATGACGAAAGAGTAAGATCTATATAAATAAGTTAAACAACAAATAATCATTTCATTAAATTATGCCAAACGGAAAAAAGAAGAAGGGCCACAAGATGGCTACTCACAAGCGCAAGAAGAGACTGCGCAAGAATCGTCATAAGAGCAAGTAAGCCCTTTGCCGACAGAAAGAATGAAAGGAGTGTACCAATGCATAGCGATATGCTGAGGTGCACCCTTTTCTGTAGTAATTCACCAAACGTCAAGCAAGTAACAAAAGAATGACAAGCGAAGTAATCATCGATGTCCAGCCCAAAGAGATATCCATCGCGCTGCTCGAAGACAAGAGCCTGGTGGAATATCAGAACGAACCGCGCGAAACGACTTTCGCCGTGGGCAACATCTACGTGGGCAAGGTTCGCAAACTGATGCCCGGGCTCAACGCTTGCTTCGTCGATGTGGGCTCTGAGAAAGACGCCTTCCTGCACTATCTTGACCTTGGACTTCAATTTGGTTCTTACGAGAAATATCTGAAACAGGTTGCCAGCGACCGGAAGAAACTCTACCCTATCGGGAAAGCCACCGTCCAGCCTACCCTGCCTAAGGAGGGCAGCATACAGAACGTCCTCAAGGTGGGACAGGAGATTCTGGTACAGGTGGTCAAGGAACCCATCAACACCAAAGGGCCGCGCCTGACGTGCGAACTCAGTTTCGCCGGACGCTACATGGTTCTGATACCCTTTGGCGACAAGGTTTCGGTCAGCAGCAAAATCAAGCGCGGCGAAGAGCGCAGCAGACTCAAGCAACTGGTGCAGAGCATGAAGCCGAAGAACTTCGGCGTCATCGTGCGCACGGTGGCCGAAGGAAAACGAGCAGCCGAACTCGATCAGGAGTTGAAGGTGCTGCTCAAGCGATGGGACGATGCTATCACCAAGTTCCAGAAGACCATCGAGCGGCCCCTGCTGTTGTTTGAAGAGCAGACGCGCGCCGTAGCCCTGTTGCGCGACCTCTTCAACCCCACTTACGACGGAATCTATGTGAACGATGCCGAGATTCACCGCCAGATTCACGACTATCTGTCACTTATCGCCCCCGATAAGGCTGAGATCGTGAAACTCTACAACGGCAAGGTTCCCATCTTCGACAATTTCAACGTCACGAAGCAGATCAAGTCTGGCTTCGGGCGCACCGTCAACTATAAGCGGGGAGCCTACCTCATCATCGAGCACACCGAAGCCATGCATGTGGTAGACGTCAATAGTGGTACGCGCATCAAGAAAGAAAACGGACAGGAAGCCAATGCACTGGAGACCAACTTGGGAGCCGCCGACGAACTGGCTCGCCAGTTACGACTGAGGGACATGGGCGGCATCATCGTCGTTGACTTCATCGACATGAACCTGGCCGAAGACCGCCAACTGCTCTACGAGAGGATGTGCGAGAACATGAAGAAAGACCGTGCCCGCCACAACATCCTGCCACTGAGCAAGTTCGGGCTGATGCAGATCACCCGCCAGCGCGTACGTCCTGCTATGGACGTGGCCGTCGAGGAGACCTGCCCCACTTGTCACGGCACTGGAAAAATCAAGTCGAGCATCCTGTTCACCGACCAACTCGAAAGCAAAATTGATGTTCTTGTCAACAAGATCGGCATCAAGCGTTTCTCGCTCCACGTCCACCCCTATGTGGCTGCCTATATCAACAAAGGCGTCTTCTCGCTGAAGCGTCGCTGGCAGATGAAGTACGGACTGGGCGTGCGCATCATTCCCAGCCAGAAGATGGCGTTCCTGCAGTACGAGTTCTACGATGCCAACCGTCAGTTCATCGACATGCAGGAGGAAAACGAAGTAAGCAAGTAACAGAAACCTCAGAAAACAAAGACGGAAGGAAACGCCCTACTGGTGTTCCCTTCCGTCTGTTTTTTGTTTGTGCACTATCCTCACTTCAGGATAACCTTCCGGCTTGTGCCGTCACTGTAGCGAACGATATTGATGCCGGGCTGAACCTCCTCCAACAGTATGCCGCC
Source organism: Prevotella sp. (assembly GCA_017483805.1). GTDB lineage: Bacteria > Bacteroidota > Bacteroidia > Bacteroidales > Bacteroidaceae > Prevotella. The sequence continues at coordinate 56,697 of JAFUUL010000142.1, read as the reverse complement.
CGTGGTGAAGACACCCGTTACGGTCTTCTGGCTGTCTGCCGATGCCTCGCCTTCGGCATTAATGGAGCGAATACCCGTTGAGATGGCCGCTGCGCGGTAGGCTGCCAGTTCATCCTCGCTGATGATGATCCACTGCTGAGCGGTGGCCTTGTTGCTGAAGTCGAACGCAGCCTGAGTGACGGTTCCATAGCCACTGCCGTTAAGGGCATTGGCCCCCATAGCCATGTTGCTGTTTCGGCTGCCGTTGTCAAACCAGGTGAACCAATAGCCGTGGGTCTTCAGTTTCTGCGTGCCCGTGCCGATGGTGATGTCTGTACGGTCTGGCATCAACTGGAAGCGCTCCGTAGCAGCCGGTGTGCTCGTCACATTCTTCAGGGCCACGATCGAGCCGCCCACATAGTGGGTCAGATACTTACCCGTAGCCGCGTTCTTAAACATATAGTACCCGTCTTTGGCGTTATACTGTATGTACCAGGCAGCCGAGTCGCTCACCACCTCGTCCAGCAGGTTGGCCTTCCAGCCAATGGCCTCGCTCAGTCGCTGATAGATCAGGCCCTGGTTCAGCCCGCGCTCGGCACTCTTGTTCATCAGGTAGTACTTCTTCGTCTCATCGAAGTTGTAGGTGTAGCCGGAGATGCCGTTGGGGTCGGCCCCCGTCGGGCAAAGGCCGTCGATGAAGAGTCCATGCAGGATGCACATACCTCCTATGTACTGCAGTTCTGAGTGCGTGTCCTTGTCGGCACCGTTCACCAGCCAGTCGTAGGTGATGGTGATGCTCGACGTGGTGCTGGTGCCCCATCCGTGGGTGGCATCGCCAGTGAAGTAAGCCGCGTCGCCCTCGAAGTTCTCCAGAAATCGCAGCACGTCGTTAGCCTCCCTGCCCAGCCATTTCCCGCGAGTGGTCTCTGCGCGCAGATCGGCACAATTGTACCAGCGCCAGTGCGTGCCTACGCCCACGCCGTGGCCCGTCTCGTGCAGTACGGTGCCGATGGCCTGATTGCTGGCATTGGGGCCGATACGCATCCATCCGCCGTAGGAACAGTCGGCCGTGGGCGTCTGTGCACCATAGTGTCCGCTCAGGGTGAAGCCGTTGATGCCCGTCCACTCGTTGAAGTAGTCGATGGTCTCCTGTATGGCCTTGCGGCAACGGGCGTTGGCGGCATCATCGGGTGCGCCGTTGTCCCATGTGCCCTGGCAGGTGCCGCGCGGATGGGTGACTATTTTCACCTCATCACCATAGGCCACGGTGTAAGTCTTGTTCATCACGTAGGGGCGCAGATAGTAAACGGTGGCAGGCTGCATGCCTGTCACGTGGAAGATGAAGCCCTTCTGCGAGAAATACTTGGTAGAACGGTTGTCGAGCACCGTGGGGTTGTGCTCAGTGCTCCAGCAGACGCCTCGCTCCAGTATGTTGCCGCCTGTCATCGTGGCACGCATCAAGGCCTGTGTGGCACCAGTCAGTACATAGTGGTTGGTGGCGGTCACAGCAGGAGCGACGCCCGTGCCGGGTGTGGCGTTGGCCAGACAGAAGGCCAGCAGTGCCCTGCTGAGGGCTTCCATCTCTGCAGCCAGTTCCTTCGATGTGGCTTCGGCATTCTGCGCCAGAGCCTTTGCCTTGTCCAGTTCTGCCTTCAGGTCGGCAGCCCCCTGTTTGCTCTCATCGTACTGTGATTCCACTTCCGCGATGCGATCCGTAAGAGCCTGATATTCAGCGATAGAAGTCTGCGCTCTCTCCATAGCCGCTTGAAGGTTGCGTGTAGCCTGCTGAATGTCGGGCACCTCCGACTCGGTCGTGATGAGGCGTGCGGCACTGATGGCCGCCTGCAGGGCCTTGGCGGCCTCGGCCGACATCATGCTCTGCTGCAGCACTTCGGCCTCCGTCAAGATGCGGTTCAGTTCGGCCACGATGGCTGCGGCATCAATCTCGCCTACCAGATAGAGGCGGAAGTTATCCAGTGCCAGCCAGTTGCCAGTGGCATCCTCGGCCACAAAGCCGATAGTGGCCTCGCCGGAGATGCAGGTGAACGTGACGGAGTAGTCGGCAGGCGTGTAGACGGGCTCCTGCTGGTCGTCGGCAAATATGTAGGCACCAGTGCATTTCTGCGTGGTGGACGCCTGATTGAGGTTCTGCGCACCTACGGTCAGCCGGTAGATGCCCGGCGGCAGGCTCTTCAGCGTCTGTCTGACCGAAGCGTCGCCCACCTTGTTGCCTCGGCTCACCCACTTCTCCACGTAGGTGTTGCCCGCTTTCTTGGAAAAGTCCGAGTTCGTCTGCGTCTGCAGGTTGGCACTCGTCCAGCCGTTGGTGCTGTTCTCGAAACTGGGGTTTGTGATCAGCGAAGTCTTGTCTACGGGATTCTCTTCGCTGGCGGTCTGCTGGGCGCGTGCGCCGATGGCCGTCAGTGCCAGCAGGGTTAAACACAGTATTTTCTTCATGTCGTTCAGAGTAGTTAATATTTATGGTACAAAGGTAGCAAACTTTTCGCAATCTGCAAACATTTTCCTTGAATACTTTGGCGTTTCGCACTTTTTTCGTACCTTTGCCACAGAAAAAACAATCTGAAAGCAAAACTATGGTGGTAACGATATTGAAAGTCGTGTTCTGGCTCTGCCTGTTACTGGTGGTCTACACCTACGTGGGCTATGGCGCCGTGCTGTACCTAATACTGAAAGTGAAGCGTGCCTTCTGGCGGCGCGAGCCCTCCCCCATCCTGCCGCTGGAGGAGAACCTGCTGCCAGATGTGACGCTGATGATCTGTGCCTACAACGAAGCCGACATCATCGAGGAGAAGATGGCCAACATCCGCGCCCTTAACTATCCCAAGGAGCGGCTCTGCGTGATGTGGGTGACCGACGGCAGCAACGATTGTAGCAACGAGTTGCTCAGCGCCTACCCTGAGGTGACGCTGGTCTTCTCGCCCGAGCGTCGCGGCAAGGCCGCCGCCATGCAACACGGCCTGCAGGAGAATCGGGCGGAGTACGTCATCTTCACCGATGCTAACACGATGCTCAATGCCGACGCCATACGCGAGATAGTGAGGGAGTTCATGCGCGACAACGTCAGTTGTGTGTCAGGCGAGAAGCGCGTGGCCGCACGCCACGAAGGCCAGGCGGCTGCCGAGGGCGAGGGCATCTACTGGCGATACGAGAGCACACTGAAGCGCTGGGACAGCGAACTCTACTCGGCCATGGGTGCCGCGGGCGAACTCTTCGCCGTGCGCATGAGCGACTACCGCCCCGCGCCCAGCAATGCGCTGCTGGATGACTTCATGATCTCCATGCTCATCCTGAAGGACGGCCACCGCATAGCCTACACCAGCGAGGCCTACGCCATGGAATACGGCTCGGCCAACATGCAGGAGGAGTCGAAGCGCAAGCGGCGCATCGCCGCAGGCGGACTGCAGAGCATCTGGTGGCTGCGCTCGCTGATGAATCCGCTACGACACCCGAAAGTGGCCTTCCAGTTCATTTCCCACCGCGTGCTGCGTTGGAGCATCACGCCCCTGGCACTGGTGGCCCTCATCCCGCTCAACCTGCTGCTTGTCCTGCTGGGCGGTGGCTGGCTCTATGCTGTCATCCTGCTGCTGCAAGCCCTTTTCTACGCCCTGGCCATAGCGGGCGCGGTGCTCAACTTGATTGGACAGAAAAACAAGTGGCTGAACATACCCGCCTACTTCCTTTTCATGAACATCAACGTGTTCATCGGCGTGCCCTATCTGCTGTCACACAGCACAAGCGGCAAGTGGGAAAAAGCCAAAAGAGGATAAAATATGGACAAAAAGTGCATTTTTTCTCGAAAAAGTTTGTTGTTTTCGGAAATATTATTTACTTTTGCACCTGATTGGAATTCCTAAATAGTTATGAATCAGGACGAGAAAGAATATCTGTTTCAGAAACTCGCCGATGTTAACCACCGGCTCAACGAGGCCAATGCCCAGTTGGAGCAGGCCCAGAAGAAACTGAAGGAGTACGAGGAGAAGGCTGCCAAGGCCGAGAAGGCCAGCCAGATGAAATCCTTGTTCCTGGCCAACATGTCGCACGAGATACGCACGCCGCTCAACGCCATTGAGGGCTTTTCGCGCGTGATGGTTGAGACCGACTCGCAGGAGGAGCGTCTCAACTACATGGAAATCATCGAGAGTAACAACAACCGACTGCTGAGCCTGGTCAACGAGATACTCGACCTCTCACGCGTGGAATCGGGCGAAATTGTCATCAAGAAGAACCCCACGGACTTGAACCACCTGATGAACAGCATCAAGCAACTCTTCAAGTTCCGCTGCCCTGAGACCGTCACGCTGCTCTGGGAAAAGCCCGACATGCACATCATGATGACCACCGACGAGAACCGCCTGACGCAGGTGTTCTCCAACCTCATCTCCAACGCGCTGAAGCACACCCAGCGCGGCAGCATCAGTTACGGCTACCGCCTGATCAACGACAGCCAGGAGATAGAGTTCTACTGCTCCGACACAGGCTCGGGCATCGACCCCAACTTCATCGACCACATCTTCGACACCTACGCCTCTCAGGACGCCGAGCAGCAGCGCGGCTTCGGACTGGGCTTAGCCCTGTGTCGCATCATCGTGGAGAAGATGGGAGGCACCATCGGCGTGAAGTCGCAACTGGGCCAAGGCTCCACCTTCACCTTCACCCTGCCCTTCAGCGGCACCATCGGCGGTAAGGCCGTCAACGCCCACTCGGCCGCACAAAACCTGCGCACGCTTCGCGTGGACACCATACCCGACGCCAAGACCATGAAAACCGTGCTCGTGGCTGAGGACGAGGAGAGCAACTTCGAACTGGTGCGCATCGTGCTACAGAAGCGCTACAACCTGCTGCGCGCCCACAACGGCATAGAGGCCGTGATGATGAACGAGGAGGAGAAGCCCGACCTCATACTGATGGACATCCGCATGCCGGGCATGACCGGACTCGATGCCACGCGCATCATCAAGGAGGTGAACCCCGAGACGCCCATCATAGCCCTGAGCGCCTTCGCCTTCGACGAGAACATACGCGAGGCCAAGGCCGCCGGATGCGACGAGTTCCTGCCCAAGCCGTTCAAGGTGGAAGACCTCATAGAGACCATCAAGCGATACATCGGACAATAACCATAACACCCCCACATACAGACACTTACGCCACATGGGCAAGAAAGCCATCTTCAAGTATATCTCGTTCATGCTTCTGGTCATCAGCGCGCTGCTGGCCGTGTTCACTATGTTTGGCCTCTTCGGAGGCGCAGCCAACCCCGCCACGGGCACAGCCCTGGCCATGCTCGTCTACGTGCTGCCATTCCTGCTGCTGGGCAACGTCATCATGCTCATCTACTGGCTGGTACGCCGCCGCTGGCTGTGGCTCTGCATACCCGTAGTGCCCCTGCTCTTCGGCATCCACTACGTGGGCTCCATCTACCAAACCGGCCTCTTCAGCGGGGCCTCCGGCGGTTCGGGCCTGAAGATTGCCACCTACAACGTGGAGGCGTTCGGCCGCGAGATTACCGGCTTCAAGGCCGAAGACATTCTCGCCGAGATGAAGAAGCAGGGCGTAGACATACTCTGCATGCAGGAGTACCACGAGGAGAGCGGCAACAAGATGAACTCCGACTCCTACAAGACCTACTTCCCCTACATGGTCATGGGCCGCGCCGACATGGTCATCTACAGCCGCTACCCCCTGGGCGACAATGAGGTCATCGACTTCGGCAACACCAACAACAGCGGCATGTGGGCCGACGTCAACGTGAACGGACGCCGCATGCGCATTTTCAACGTACACCTGGAGACCACCGGCTTCAACCGCACCCTACACCAGGCAGCCAAGCGTCAGATGGTCGGCGGCAACGTGGAGGAGAACGCACTGGTGCGCGCCGTTTACGGCAACTACACCCGAGGCATGGCCATCCGCGCCCAGCAGGCCGATCAGGTGGCCCGCCTGGTGAAGCAGGCCGAGATACCCGTCATCTTGTGCGGCGACTTCAACGACGTGCCCTACTCCTATGTCTACCACACCATGAAGGGCGACCTGGTGGACGGCTTCCGCGAGTGCGGAAAAGGATTCATGCATACCATGCGCGGACGCAAGTTCAAGGTGCGCATCGACTACATCTTCCACTCCGAAGAACTGAAGGGCGAGACCTACTACCGCGAAGACCTGAACTACAGCGACCACTATCCCGTCTTCATGAAGATAGCCCTGTAGACACCAGACGAGACAATCATACAGAGAATCACACCATAAACACACTGACACTATGGAACAGCAACAGCAGATCATCGGACTGGCCAGCGACCACGCAGGCTTCCAGTTGAAACAATTCGTCAAGCAATATCTCGAGGAGAAAGGCATGGCCTACCACGACTACGGCACCTACACCGAGGACTCGTGCGACTACAGCGACTTCGGCCATGCCCTGGCCCGCGGCATCGAGCAGGGCGAGGTGTACCCCGGCATTGCCATTTGCGGCAGCGGCGAGGGCATCAACATGACGCTCAACAAGCACCAGCAGATACGTGCCGGCCTGTGCTGGATTCCTGAGATTGCCCATCTCATCCGCCAGCACAACAATGCCAACGTGCTGGTGATGCCCGGCCGCTTCATCGACAACGAGATGGCCCGCCGCATCATGGACGAGTTCTTCCAGACCGACTTCGAGGGCGGACGCCACCAGAAGCGCATCGACAAGATTCCCGTCTGACTTTAAGGCAAGTCACAAAAACATATGCCCACAGTTCGTACATCGCGCGGATTGTGGGCATATTGTCATTTCACTTTGCTGTGCTCTCCACTGATCCTTTGCCGTGCGACGGATGTTCAGCGGGTTGTTGTTACGGATTCCTCTTGGTATTATAATTCTTTCTTTTTCTTGTTAACATTCAGTGGTGTAGAGCGGGGGAAGGTGATGCTGTAGGCAGCGGCTCCGCCGTCTGCTGGCCGAGGCCATCACACGCTACCAGCCCGACCTGGAAGCGGTGAATAGCCAGCGGCCATTGCGCTTGACGAACAAGGAATAAAATTTGTAATGGTATTGAAGATAGGCTGAATTGGTTTGGAGCCTCCAAACGACCCGTTTGAAGCCTCCAAACGCACCGAAAAGAGCCTCCATTCAACCTGAATCTAAGCCTATTCCCGCCGTGGTAGCGGAGTACGCGGACCTTCAGCCGAAATTAAGGAAAGCCCCGATCACACTGGATGTGGTCGGGACTTTCGCTTAGGGGGTGTCGGCTGAAAGGACGACTACGACAGGAAACCGAGCAGGGCACCGGCGGCTACGGCGGAGCCGATGACTCCAGCCACATTGGGACCCATGGCGTGCATCAACAGGAAGTTGTGGCGGTCGTACTCGAGGCCCAGGTTGTTGGAGATGCGGGCGGCCATCGGCACGGCGCTCACGCCGGCATTGCCGATGAGGGGGTTGAGCCGCTTGTCCTTCGGCAGGAAGACGTTCATCAACTTGACAAACAGCACGCCCGAGGCGGTGGCTACGGCGAAGGCGAAGGCTCCGATGGCGAAGATGAAGACCGTGTTGAGGGTCAGGAACTCGCTGGCCTGCGTGGAGCAGCCTACGGTGAGGCCGAGGAGCACCACGACGATGTCGTTCAGCGCGTTGCCTGCGGTCTTGGCCAGACGGGTGGTCTTGCCGCTCTCCTTGAGCAGGTTGCCGAAGAAGAGCATGCCGAGCAGGGGCAGTGCCGAGGGCACGATGAAGGTGGTGATGAGCAGTCCGATGATGGGGAAGAGGATGCGCTCGGTCTGGCTGACCTGACGCGAGGGCTTCATCTTGATGACGCGCTCCTTCTTGGTGGTGAGCAGTCGCATCAGCGGCGGCTGGATGAGGGGCACGAGGGCCATGTAACTATAGGCGCACACGGCGATGGCTCCCATCAGGTTGGGCGACAACTTGGAGGAGAGGAAGATGGCCGTGGGGCCGTCGGCTCCGCCGATGATGGCGATGCCTGCTGCCTGGTCGGGCTCGAAGCCGAGGGCGAGGGCCAGCATGTAGGCGCCGAAGATGCCGAACTGGGCGGCGGCGCCGATGAGCATCAACTTGGGGTTGGCCAGCAGGGCCGAGAAGTCGGTCATCGCGCCGATGCCGAGGAAGATGAGCGGCGGGTACCAGCCCTGTCGCACGCCCTGGTAGAAGATGTTGAGCACGGAGTTGTCCTCGTAGAGGCCTATCTCGAGTCCGGCGTCGGCGCGGAAGGGGATGTTGCCCAGTATGATGCCCAAGCCGATGGGCACGAGCAGCAGGGGCTCGAAGTCCTTCTTGATGGCCAGGTAGATGAAGAGGGCTCCGACGAGGATCATGATCAGGTTGCCGACGCTGGCGTTGGCAAAGCCCGTGTAACTGAGGAACTCATTGAAGTTCTGTATGATAAACTCACCCATAGCCGACTTATCCTATTGTGAGCAGCACGGAGCCTTCCATCACCGTGTCGCCCTGTTTGACTACGATTGAAGTCACCTGTCCAGCAGTCTCGGCCTCGATGTTGTTCTGCATCTTCATGGCCTCGAGCACGAGCACGGTGTCGCCCACACTGACCTGCTGGCCCACCTGCACCTTGACCTCGGTGACGGTGCCTGGCAGCGGAGCCTTGAGCGGCGTGCCTGCTCCGGCAGGGGCGGCCTGCTGCTGGGGCTGCTGAGCGGGTGCCTGCTGGGCAGGACGGGCAGGAGCGGGCTGCGGGGGCTGCACCTTGGGATTGTTCATCGTGGGATGCTTGGCAGCGTTGATGGGCTTCTGCAGTTCTATCTCAAACGGGATGCCGTTGACGTTCACTTTGGCGATGTTGCCTTCTACCTCGGCGATTTCTACTTCGTAGTCAACGCCCTTCACTTTATATTGATATTTGTTCATTGCTCTTTTGCTTTTTTTACTCTTTTACCTTTTTACCTTTCCCATTAGTGCAGTTCTGGTGTTGTGGGGATATGGGGTGCGGCGTGGCTGGTGGGCACGATGGGCTCGTGGAAGTGGGTCATCAGCGAGTACTCATCGTCCCAGCCCGTGTCCTTGGGCTTGATGGTGATGATGCCGCTCTCCACGTCGTGCACATCGTCCTCATACTGGCGCAGGGCCATGCCGATGACGGCCATGTAGACCTCCATGTCGATGCCTCGCTTGTCGAGACCTTCCTGCAGGATGTTGCTGGTCTTGTGGCCAATCTCGGCAGCCGTCTCAACGGTCTTGGTGATGGGCTTGATGGGCTGCTTGTTGGCCACCTTCTTGGCGGTGTCTACATGGCGCATGATTATGCCGAAGACCGTGAAGAAGAGCCACAGCAGGGCCAGACACAGGAAGACGATGCCCATAGCCATCAGGGCCATAGCGAAGCCGTGTGGGTCGTTCTCCTTGAACTGGTCGATCTTGCTCACGTCGCCGCTCCGCTGAATCTTGTTGCTGTGGCCGGGTGTCACCTGATCAGGGGCTACAACCTGCCACTGGCCGTTGATGCGGGCGTAGGACTCGTTGTCCTGCAGGGGCGGCACCATCACCTGGTCAATCAGTTCGATGCCGTTGCCGTTGAAGAGGGCCACCAGCGTGGAGTCTTCGGTGCTGACGGGTACCGAGAGGTGGAGCCGTCCCTTGGCGGGGTCGGAGTTGCAGAAGAGGAGCAGGTGCTTGCGTGCTCCCATGCTGGTGCGGTCATCGCCATTGGGGATGACGCTCATCAGGGCGATGCGCTCAGGGGCCGAGAGGCTGGGGTCGAGAGCCGCCGGATTGGTGGTGACGTACATGCCTCGCACGTTGTAGGTGCTGAACGAGGTGTTCGCCAGTTCAATCCATGCCTCCCGCTGTCCAAACTCGTCCTCGATGCTCTGCGTGTTGCTGGTCATCACCTCGTTGATGACGATGTTGCGGGCACCCTGTGCCATCACCGTCGTCGCTCCGAGCAAGGCCAGCGAGCCGAGCAGAAGTCTTAAGTTAGTCATATCTGTAAAAGCGTGTATTATTATATAAGTTTTTATTTTTTTGCCAGAATGCTCATCCGCAGAAGAATATCACAATGAGTTGTGCCGTCAGGATGCGCAGGAACATGGACAGCGGATAGACCGTCGAGTAGCCCACGGCGGGAGCCTCCTTCGAGCAGATGCTGTTAGAGTAAGCCAGTGCGGGGGGATCGGTGTAGGTGCCGGCTATCATGCCTGCAATGGTGAAGTAGTTGAACTTCATGCGGCGGGCTATCGGGCCTATTATTAATATAGGTATAATGGTGATCAGAAAACCCGTGAGCACATACAGCGGGCCGGCTGTCGTAGACACCGTGGCCCAGAAGTTGGCGCCAGCCTTGATGCCCACCGACGCGAGGAAGAGCACCAGGCCTATTTCGCGCAGCATCATGTTGGCCGACGTGGTAGTGTAGGTCACCAGTTTCACCTTGTAGCCGTAGCGGCCGATGAGGATGGCGATGATCAGCGGGCCGCCGGCGATGCCCAGTTTCATGAGCGGCATGCCAGGGATGAAGGGCAGCGAACCGAACAGGATGCCCACGATGATGCCGACGAAGATGGTGGCGATGTTGGGCGCGTCGAGGCGCTTGATGCTGTTGCCCATCTTGTTGGCCACACGGTCAACGGCATCCTGAGGGCCTACGACCATGATGCGGTCGCCCACCTGCAGGGGCAGCGAGGGCGATGCGAAGATATCCATACCGTGACGCGTGACGCGTGTCACGTTGACGCCATAGACGCTGGAGAAGTGCATCTGGCCGAACGACTTGCCGTTGATGCTGGGATTGGTTACGAGGATACGCTTCGACACCAGCGGCTGATCCTGCTGCGCCCAGTCCACCTCGATGACTGGCCCGATGAAGGCCACGATGGCCTCGTAGTCGGCCTCAGGGCAGACGATGTACATCTGGTCGCCCAGGTGGAACACGGTGTCGCGATTGGGGATGCTCACGTGGCCGTCGTGCAGGATGCGCGACACCACGAAGTCGCGGTTCAGGAAGTTGTGCACCTGCAGCAGCGTCTTGCCCTCCAGATACTGGTTAGACACCTCGAGGTGCATGTGGTGGGGCTTCTGCGTGGCCTTGGTCTCGCTCTCAGCCTCCAGTGCCTGCTCCTCATGCTCCAGTTTGACGCGGCACATATAGCGGATCAGGATGATGGCGCCGATGATGCCCAGCACGCCGAGCGGATAAGCACAGGCATAGGCCGAGGCAATCTGAGGCGGATTACCGCCGAAGGCATCCTTCAGCGACCCGAGGGCCTCGTTGGCAGCACCCAGACCGGGCGTATTGGTCACGGCACCATAGAGCGTGCCCACCATCATGGGCAGCGTGGTGTTGTCGCCCGTATTGAAGAAGATGGCCCAGCAGGCAAACATCACGCCGATGTTGAGCAGGATGGCACAGGCAGCCAGTCCGTTGAGCCGGATGCCGGCCTTGCCGAAACTCTCGAAGAAGCCGGGGCCCACCTGCAGACCGATCATGAAGACGAAGAGCACGAGGCCGAAGTCCTGAATGAAGGTCAGCGTGGCCGACGGAGCAGCCTCAGCATAGCCCAGAGCATGATAGATGTGGCCCACCACGATGCCCGCAAAGAGCACGAAGGTGACGCCCAGAGAGATGCCAAAGACCTTGATCTTGCCCAGGTAGACACCCACGGCAATGACGATGGCATAGAGCAGCACGATATGTGCTACCGACTCAGTATTAGTGAACAGATTAACAAACCACTCCATAGCGCATTACTTCTTTAGTGCAGCGATCGACTCCTTCAGCGATGCGATCTTCTCCTCGGCATCGGCCTGCTTCTTGCGCTCCAGGGCCACCACCTGCTCAGGGGCGTTCTGCACGAAGCGCTCGTTGCTCAGTTTCTTCTGCACACCCGTGAGGAAGCCCTCCAGATGCTTTAGTTGAGCCTCCATCTTCTCTATCTCCGCTGCCACGTCGATCAGGTCGCCCAGAGGCACGGCAAACTCGTCAGTGCCCACCATGAAGGCCGACGAAGTGGCGTCCTTCTGCTCCACGACGGCTATCTGCGAGAGGTTGCCCATCTTGGCAATCACCTCGTTGTAGGTCTCGAAGTGGTTCTGGCCGACGGCCTGCAGCGTGAGTTTCTCCTTCGGAGCGATGTTCTTCTGACTGCGAACGGTGCGCACGCCGGATACGACCTGCTTCACCTGCTCAATGTCGGCAATGAGGGCCATATCGTCGGCTGTGGGAGCAGCCAGTTCCAGTTTGTCGCGCATGATGCTCTCGCCCTGCTTGCGCTCGTAGAGGGCCTGCCAGAGTTCCTCGGTGATGAACGGCATGAAGGGATGCAGCATCTTGAGCAGCGTCTCAAAGAACTGCAGCGTCTTGTCGTAGGTCTCGCGGTCGATGGGCTGCGGCTGTCCGTCCACATAGGCGGGCTTCACCATCTCGAGGTACCACTGCGAGAACTCGTCCCAGAAGAGTTTGTAGACGGTCATCAGGGCGTCGTTGATGCGGTATTTGGAGAAGTGGTCCTTCAGTTCCTCGTTGGCCTGCTTCAGGCGGGCCTCCATCCAGCGGGTAGCCGTCTGGTTGGTGGCTGTACTACAGCCACTGGCGGAACCCTCGCTGACCTGCCAGCCCTTCACGAGGCGGAAGGCGTTCCAGATCTTGTTGTTGAAGTTGCGGCCTTGCTCGCAGAGGGCCTCATCGAAGAGGATGTCGTTGCCGGCAGGAGCCGAGAGCATCATGCCCATGCGCACGCCATCGGCACCATACTTGTCGATGAGTCCGATGGGATCGGGGCTGTTGCCGAGGCTCTTCGACATCTTGCGGCCCAGTTTGTCGCGCACGATGCCGGTGAAGTAGACATTCTTGAAGGGGAACTTGCCCATATACTCCTCGCCAGCCATGATCATGCGGGCCACCCAGAAGAAGATGATGTCGGGCGCCGTCACCAGGTCGCTGGTGGGATAGTAGTAGTTGATCTCCTCGTTGCCGGGATTGTTGATGCCGTCGAAGAGGGAGATGGGCCAGAGCCACGAAGAGAACCATGTGTCGAGGGCATCCTCGTCCTGACGGAGTTCGGCATCGGTGATGGCAGGGTTCTTCTGCTGGGCCAGTTTCAGGGCCTCCTCGCGGGTCTCAGCGACCACGAAGTCGTTATCGCCCTCGCCATAGTAGTAGGCGGGGATGCGGTGGCCCCACCAGAGTTGACGGGAGATACACCAGTCCTGGATATTCTCGAGCCAGTTCTTATAGGTGTTGACGTACTTCTGCGGATAGAACTTCATCTCGCCGCTGAGCACGGGGGACAGGGCGATGTCGGCAAAGTGCTGCATCGAGAGGAACCACTGCATGGAGAGGCGCGGCTCGATGGCCGTATCGGGGTTGCGCTCCGAGTAGCCCACCTTGTTGGTATAGTCCTCTATCTTCTCCATCAGGCCGGCCTCCTGCAGGTCCTTTGCAATCTGCTTGCGGCAGTCCATGCGGTCCATGCCGACGTAGATGGGCGACTGATTAGAGATGGTGCCATCGGGATTGAAGATGTCGATGGTATCGAGATTGTGGGTCTTGCCCAACATATAGTCGTTGGTATCGTGGGCAGGCGTCACCTTCAGACAGCCCGTACCGAACTCGATGTCCACATAGCGGTCCTCGATGACGGGGATGACACGGTTCACGAGCGGCACGATGACCTTGCGGCCCTTCAGCCACTGGTTCTTCGGGTCCTTCGGGTTGATGCACATGGCAGTATCGCCCATGATGGTCTCAGGACGCGTGGTGGCCACGACGGCGTAGTAGCCGCGATCGTCCTTGTGGATGACGTTGCCCTCGGTCTCGTTGGCTGCAATAGTATCGCAGCATACTGAACCGTCTTCATTGGCAACATAGTACTTCAGATGGAACAGATGGCTCTGCTCCTCCTTGTAGACCACCTCCTCGGTAGAGAGGGCGGTGAGGGCCTTCGGATCCCAGTTCACCATGCGCAGGCCGCGATAGATGAGACCCTTGTTATAGAGGTCGACAAACACCTTGATGACGCTCTCCGAGCGTGTCTCATCCATCGTGAAGGCCGTACGGTCCCAGTCGCAACTGGCACCTAAGCGACGCAGTTGCTTCAGGATGATGCCGCCGTGCTCGTGGGTCCAGTCCCAGGCGTGCTCCAGGAACTGCTCACGGGTCAGGTCGTGCTTCTTGATGCCCTGCTCGGCCAGACGCTTCACCACCTTGGCCTCGGTGGCAATCGAGGCGTGGTCGGTGCCGGGCACCCAGCAGGCGTTCTTGCCCTCCATGCGGGCACGACGCACCAGGATGTCCTGAATAGTGTTGTTGAGCATGTGGCCCATGTGGAGCACACCCGTCACATTGGGCGGCGGGATGACGATTGTATAGGGTTCGCGACCATCTGGCTTAGAACTGAAGAGTTTGTTATCCAGCCAGTACTGATACCATTTACCTTCGACCTCTTTGGGGTCGTATTTGCTTGCTATTTCCATACCTATTTATATATATGCTTTCTCTTACGGGGTGCAAAGGTACAAAGAATTTTCGAGAATGGGAAAACAAAACAATATCTTCTGCGTTAATCGAAGTTAAAATTTGGCTATTACGAAAAAAGTTCGTACCTTTGCAACATATTTCTGAAACTGACAAACAAGCGTATGCATACAAGAGAAGAACAAATGCAGGCTTTCGGGCGACTGCTCGACGTGCTGGACGAGTTACGCCAGAAGTGCCCCTGGGACAAGAAGCAGACCATAGAGAGCCTGCGTCCGAACACCATCGAGGAGACCTTCGAACTCTGCGACGCCATCATGAAGAACGACCAGCACGAGATGATGAAGGAACTGGGCGACGTGCTGATGCACACCTGCTTCTACGCCATGATAGCCCGCGAGCAGGGCCAATACGACATAGCCGACGTGCTGAACGCCGAGACCGACAAACTGATCTTCCGCCATCCACACGTCTATCACCCCAGTCAGGTGGGTGCACGGGAGCCAAAGCCCCTGCCCTACATGCCCGAGAACTCCGGCGAGACCGATACCGACAAGTTCTCGAAGGCTGAAACGAGCGACCAGGTGCTGCAGAACTGGGAGCAGATCAAACTGAAGGAGAAGGACGGCAACAAGACGGTGCTCTCAGGCGTGCCGGCCTCCCTACCCTCCCTCATCAAGGCCTACCGCATACAGGACAAGGCCCGCAACGTGGGCTTCGACTGGGAGAAGAAGGAAGACGTGTGGGACAAGGTGCGCGAGGAACTGGCCGAACTGGAGGCCGAACTGAACCGCGAAGACAAGGAGCGGTCGGAGGCCGAACTGGGCGACTTCCTCTTCGCCGTCATCAATGCCGCCCGCCTCTACCACCTGAACCCCGAGAACGCCCTTGAGCGCACCAACCAGAAGTTTATCTCGCGCTTCAACTACATCGAGGCGCACAGCATCAGGGCCGGACGCCCGCTGACGGAGATGACACTGGAAGAGATGGATGCCCTCTGGAATGAGGCGAAACAGAAAGAAAACAATCACTAAAAAGAATAGCAGAACATGAAAAAGACAATTCTTGCATTGACAGCCACCGTGGCCCTGCTGGCCAGTTGCGGAGGCGGTGAAAAGAAGGTTCCTTTCGAGGAAGTGAACGTGGACTACATCCTGAAGGACTCGACCATCTATGGACTCTGCAGCAACCGCTCGGCCTCTGACCTGCTGCAGTTGGTGACCGACGGTGGCGACACTGTGACCATAGACATTGCCACGGCACGCGAAAAGAACATGATATTCGGTGACTACACACTGGGCGACGAGATGGCCGTCATCACGACGACCGACTCCACACAGGCAAAGATGGTCATCAACAAGACGGCCCTGCTGGGCAACTGGGTGATGCAGAATCCCATCGACGGCAGCAGCGAGGTGGGCATCAGCCTGCTGAAAGGCGGCACGGCCGAGAGCATCGAGCAGAGCAGCATCATCTACAAGTCGTGGCGCCTCTACAACGGTATGCTGCAGGTGATTGCCACGCGCAACGACGGCATCGACGTGGAAGAGGTGTTCCTCTACAAGATCAAGGAACTGACGGAGAACACCCTGGTGCTCATTGACGAGGATGACGACCTACAGGAGTACACGCGCCAGGTCGTTGAGGAAGAGGAAGACCTGGGAATCGAACTGGACTGGGGTGACGAAGCAGACTACAGAATCTGATGGAGACATTTCGCGTACATATCCTTGGCTGCGGCTCTGCCCTCCCCACCATGCGCCACATGTCGTCGATGCAGGTGGTGGAATGCCGCGGCAAACTCTACATGGTAGACTGCGGTGAGGGAGCACAGGTGCAGATGCGCCGTTCGTCGCTCTCGTTCGACAAACTGGGCCATATCTTCATCAGCCACCTGCACGGCGACCACTGCTTCGGCGTGATCGGCATGATCAGCACAATGGGCCTGCTGGGACGCACGGCCACCCTCCACATCCATGCTCCGGGCGAATATGGTCCCATGCTGAAGGCCCAACTCGATATGTTCTTCAACTACGACATCGCCTACCGCGTGGAGTTCCACCCCGTGGACACCACCCGCCAGCAGGTTATCTTCGAAGACCGCTCGCTCACCGTGGAGAGCATCCCCCTGGAGCACCGAATGCCCTGCTCCGGCTATCTGTTCCGCGAAAAGCCACTGCTGCCCCACATCCGTCGCGACCTGATAGAGATGTACGGCATTCCCGTGTCGCAGATCAACAACATCAAGGCAGGACAAGACTACACGCTCGAAGACGGCACCGTGATACCCCACGAACGGCTGGTCACGCCGGCCGACCCGCCCCGCTCCTACGCCTATTGCTCTGACACGCGCTACATGCCCACACTGCATGAGATGGTGAAGGGCGTCACCACGCTCTACCACGAGAGCACCTACGCCAACGACAAGATCGACGGAGCCGAGAAATACTACCATTCCACCGCCCAACAGGCAGCCCTGGTGGCCCGCGACGCCCAGGTGGGCAAACTGCTGCTGGGTCACTACAGTGCGCGCTACAACGACGAGAGCATCCTGCTGGAAGAGGCCCGTCAGGTATTCGAAAATGTTTATTTGACCGATGAAAACAGTTTTTTTGACATCTAAACGTCATTTTTCGGGCAAATTATTTGGAAGTTTCAGAACTTTTCAATATCTTTGCAACGAATTATAGACCAAAACGAATGCTTATGCAGAAAAAGATACTCCTATTTGTTGCAGCAGGAATGCTCACTTTCTCAGCCCCCGCAATGGCTATGAACATGGTCAGCGAAATGGGTGTGGCCGAGCAGATTGAGGAAAATGCACCCGTCATCACCGTTCATGGAAGCAGCGTCAGCGTGAACGGAGGCAACGGCGAGACGCTTGAGATTGTTTCACTCACGGGAAAGGCTGTCGCATCATACAAGATAGAATACCCCAACCAGCGTTTCGAACTTAACCTGCCCAAAGGATGCTATATTCTGAAAGTGGGAAAGACCGTCAGAAAGGTTACCATCAAATAGAGATAACAACAATCTGAATATAATGCTCAAGATGTCGGCGTACATCTTGAGCAACTTCTTTTTTAGCATAGCCCGCCCCGCATGATTAAACCTTTCCTGCCCTGACACGTCAAAGACAATGATGACCGAGACCACAGACGACAGCCAGATCATCGCCCTCATACGCGACCCCAAGACCACCCGGCGTGGATTTGAGACGATGGTGCGCCTGTACAGCGAGAAACTGTACTGGCAGGTGCGTCGCATCGTGCTCACCCACGAAGACGCCGATGACGTGCTGCAGAACACATTCCTCAAGGCATGGAGTTCGCTCGACACCTTCCACGGCGACTCTAAGATTTACACGTGGCTGTCGCGTATCGCCATCAACGAGGCCCTCGACTTCATGCGCCGACAGAAAAACAAGCCTACCCTGAGCACCGACGACAGCGACATGGGCATAGCCAACAGGCTGATGGCCGACGACTACTTCGACGGCGACGAGACCGAGGCCCAATTGCAGGAAGCCATCGCACTGCTGCCCGACGTTCAGAAGACCGTCTTCACCCTGCGCTACTACGATGAGATGAAATACAGCGACATCAGCCGACTGCTGGGCACCTCGGAGGGCGGCCTGAAAGCATCCTACCATATTGCAGTGAAGAAAATAACCGAATTTTTCAAGCAGCACGATTAAACTTATACCAACATCACGCGTCTACAATAATATAAAAGATACCATAACATGATGAACGAAGAAGAATACATCAGAAACAAAATGGACCAGAGGCCAAGTCCCTTCCGCGTACCGGAGGGATACTTCGAGCAACTCTCAGACCGCATCATGAGCCGTCTGCCGCAGGAGGAGCCCGCACAGCAGCCCAAGCCGGCACTCATCCGCCGACTGCGCCCTCTGCTCTATGCTGCCGCATGCGTCTGCATCGCTGTCTTCAGCGTTGCCATCTACTTCAACCACCACAATGCCGAGCAGCAGGCAGCCACAGCAGCCCTCCAGCAGCAGGACGCCTACTACAACGACACCTACATCGACGAGGCTGCCGACTACGCCATGCTGGACAACGAAGAAATCTACTACAGCCTACTGGCTGACATTTAAACAAGGAAATGATTCTATGGACAAGATGAAACGTATTTATCTGACACTCATGCTGGCACTGGCCGTCACCCTCACTGCTGGCGCACAAGGCGCACAGGGCAAGCAGCCACAGCAGCAGAAGTTCTCGCCGGAGAAGTTCGATGCCGACCTGCAGGAGTTCATCAAGCAGGAGGCCCACCTCACCGACGCCGAGGCCGAGCAGTTTTTCCCGGTCTACAAGGAAATGCAGAGCAAGCAGCGCAGCGTCTACGGTCGCCAGCGCAACATGGGTCAACAGAAGCCCCAGGACGAGAAAGGCTGCAAGAAAGCCATCCAAGACCGCGACGAACTGGAACTGGAAATGAAGCGCATCCAGCAGACCTATCATCAGAAGTTCCTCGAGATTCTGCCTGCCACCAAGGTCTACGATGTGATCAACGCCGAAGACCGCTTCCACCGCCGCATGCTTCGCGGCTGGCACGACGGTGCCCCCGGCCGCAGGAACAATGCGCACAACAAACAGCAGAAAAAAGAGGGTGTGTCGAAATAGTCGACACACTCTTTTTTTCTATAACAAGCAGAACTGTTATTTACACCGATCGAGCCAATCTTTCAGGGCCGAGCGAGGGGTGCCGGCGGCGATGGCGGATTCGAGAAGAGACTTGGCCTCACGTTTCCTGCCAAGAGAAAGCAGAACCTCTACTTTAGACACCATGAAGCCGATATCCTTAGGGGAGAGACGGATAGCCTCGTCCCAATCGTAGAGGGCGGCATCCCACTGCTGCAGTTCCATCTCATAGCCGGCACGCGCAGCAAAAGCCAGGGCCGAGTCGGGGAAGAGTTGCACCAACTGGTTGAAGCGGTCAGCGGTCTCAGTCCTGCCTGCCGCTTTCTTCGTGGCCATCGCCAATCCCAGTTGTGCCTCGAAGTGCTTGGGCACAATGGAGAGAACACGCTCATAGTCGGCGACAGCCAGCGCATAGCGGCGCGACTGCATGTTGGCATAGGCTCTGAAATAGAGGGCCGTCAGGTTGCGGGAATCGAGGTCGAGCACGCGACCATACTCATCGATGGCATAGTCCCATTGGTTGAGTTCCAGATTGACAGCGGCTTTGCGCAGTCGCAGTTCCACAGAATGGGGGTTCTTCTCGATGGCCCGTCCGAGCACGGAAAGCGAATCTCGCCACTGCTCGGAGGTCTGAGCCAAGAGGGGGGATGATTGCCATAATATGGCGACAAAGAGGACGATAAGGCCTTTGTGCATTGAAGTGCTATGCTTTTTGGATATAGTCTACAATCCAGGCACCGACCTCCTTGGTTCCGTACTTGGCACCGCCCTCGACCTGAATCTCCGGCGTGCGCACATTGGCATCGAGCGAAGCATTGACGGCTTCACGAATGAGGGTTCCCTCCTTGGCCAGTCCAAAATGCTCCAGCAACATGGCAGCAGACAGAATCTGCGCGAGCGGGTTGGCCAGATTCTGACCGGCAGCCTGCGGCCATGAGCCGTGAACAGGCTCAAAGAGCGGCGTGTGAAGCCCCAGCGACGATGAAGGCTGAAGGCCCATGGAGCCCGTGATACACGAGGTCTCGTCGGTCAGGATGTCGCCAAACGTATTCTCTGTGACGATGACATCGAAGAAGCGTGGCTCGGTGAGCACTCGCATAGAAGCATTGTCGATGAACATATAGTCGGCGTTCACATCAGGATACTGGGGTTCCATCTCCTTGGCAATCTGACGCCACAGACGGCTGGATGCCAGCACGTTGGCCTTGTCTACCACAGTCAGATGGTGGTTGCGCTTCTGGGCCATTTCGAAGGCGACCTTCAGGATGCGCTCAATCTCGGGGCGTGTGTAGATGTCTGTATCGTAGGCCTTGTCGTTATCCTGATATTTCTCACCGAAATACATACCGCCCGTCAGTTCACGAATCACTACGAAGTCGGCTCCCTTCAGCAGTTCGTCCTTGAGGGGCGACTTGTGCAGCAGGCAGTCGAACGTGGCCACGGGTCGCACATTGGCAAAGAGTCCCAGTTTCTTGCGCATGGCCAGCAGACCGGTTTCTGGACGTACCTTGGCCGTAGGATTGTTGTCGTATTTCAGGTCACCTACAGCAGCGAAGAGCACAGCATCGGCCCGCATACAAACTTCATGCGTAGCCTCTGGGTAAGGGTCGCCAACAGCCTCGATGGCACAGGCACCCACCAGAGCCTCCTCGTAGGTAAACTCATGTCCACATTTACGGGCAATGGCATCCATCACAGCCACACCCTGCTTCATAATCTCCGGACCTATTCCGTCGCCCGGAAGAACGGCAATCTTTAGTTTCATAAGTATTATTCGTTATTTCGATGATTTCAGTTCGTTCTCAATAATGTTCAGCATCTTGAAGGTGGCTTTGATAGCGGCTTCGGTCTGGTCGGCATCGAGACCGCGAGTGCGCAGGATGCCGTCGCGATAGTGCCAGGATATGATGGTCTGCACGAGGGCATCGGTGCGGCCACCGGGAGGGATGCTGACCTGATAGTTGGCCAAAATGGGGAACGTGCGGCCCTGGTATTTCTTGTAGATGTAGCGCAGGGCCTTGACGAAGGCGTCGTACTGGCCGTCGCCAGTTGCTCCGGCTTCGTACTGTTGTCCGTTGATTTCAACGCGCACATTGGCGCCGGGCTTCAGTCCGTAGGCCGTGGATACAACGTAACTGATCAGTTTGACCTTGTCCTCGGGGGCGTCGTGTTTCAGCACGTCGCTAACAATGTAGGGCAGGTCATCCTGGGTGACGCGCTCCTTCTTGTCGCCCAGTTCGGTGATGCGCTGGGTGACGCGGCGTGTCTGCTCAGGGGTCAGTTCGAGGCCAAGTTCCTCCAAGTTCTTCAGTATGTTAGCCTTGCCGCTGTTCTTGCCCAGAGCGTACTCTCGCTTGCGACCGAAGCGCTCGGGCATCAGTTCGTTATAGTAGAGTTGGTTTTTCTGGTCGCCATCGGCATGTACGCCGGCTACCTGTGTGAAGACGTTCTCACCGACGATGGGCTGGTTAGGGGCCACAGCGATGCCGCTGTAACTCTCTACCAGGCGGCTGATGTCGTTCAGTTGGCTCTCATCGATATTGGTCTTAGCGTGAAACTGGTCCTTGAGAATGGCCTGGACGGAGGCCATCGGGGCATTGCCGCAGCGTTCGCCCAGTCCGTTGACGGTGACGTGCAGTCCACGAGCCCCACTGAGCACGGCGGCCAGCGAGTTGGATACGGCCAGGTCGTAGTCGTTGTGGGCGTGGAAGTCAAAGTGCGCCTGCGGGTAACGCTTGATCATCTTTCGGAAGTACTCTATCACCTGCAGCGGGTTCATCACGCCGAGCGTATCGGGCAGCATAAACCGGCTGATCTCTTGCCTCTCCCCAACCATCGCGTCCATCAACTGATAGACATAGTCGAGCGAATCCTTCATACCATTCGACCAGTCCTCCAGATAGATGTTGACCGCGAGACCGCACTCATGGGCGTATGTCACCTCTCGACGAATGTCGCTGATGTGCTCCTCGGGGGTCTTGTGCAGTTGCTGCGTGCAGTGCTTCAGCGAACCCTTGCACAGCAGGTTGATCACCTTTCCGCCGCAGGACGCAATCCAGTCGACCGAGCGACCACCGTCTACGAAGCCAAGCACTTCCACACGATCTAGACGGTCTATCTGACGGGCGTAGCGACAGATCATGGTGACGGCCTCCTTCTCGCCCTCGCTGACACCCGCCGAGGCCACCTCTATGCGGTCTACACTGACGTCGTGCAGCAATTTGCGCGCAATCATCAGTTTCTCGTGTGGCAGGAAAGACACGCCGTTGGTCTGCTCGCCGTCACGCAAAGTGCTGTCCATAATCTCCACGAAGGGCGGTATGCGCTGGTAGGTGTCTACTTGTTGCGGTGTTCCCATTCCTCAGTCTTTGCTTGGTTGGCCACGAGAAAGTCGATGTCGTCCAACCCGTTCATCAGGCAGTGTTTCTTGTAGCCATTGATGTCGAAATGCTCCTGTCGGCCGGTGGCCTGGTTGGTGACGGTCTGCCGCGGCAGGTCCACCTCGACTAGCGTCTTGGGGTCGGCCTGAATGCAGCGGAAGAGTTCAGCAAGGAATTCGTCGCTAACCACGACGGGCAGCACGAAGTTGTTCAGTTCGTTCTGCTTGTGGATATCGGCAAAGAACGACGAGATGACCACGCGAAAGCCGTAGCCAGCAATGGCCCATGCGGCGTGCTCGCGAGAGGAACCGCTGCCGAAGTTGCGCCCGGCCACGAGAATGCAACCACCATAGGTGGGATTGTTCAACACAAAGTCCTTAACGGGCTGTCCATCATTGTCGTAGCGCCAGTCGCGGAAAAGGTTGTCGCCAAAGCCCTCCTTGTCAGTGGCCTTCAGGAAGCGTGCGGGTATGATCTGGTCGGTGTCTATGTTCTCCAGTGGCAGGGGCACGCAGGTGGAGGTTATGATGTCGAATTTCTGTTTCATAATAGTGTACGTGGGTCGGTTATTACTCCTGTGACAGCGGCAGCGGCGGCCGTGAGGGGCGAGCAGAGCACAGTGCGCGCACCAGGGCCCTGACGGCCCTCAAAGTTACGGTTCGAAGTCGATAGGCATAACTTACCGGCCGGCACTTTATCGTCGTTCATAGCCAGACAGGCCGAGCAGCCGGGCTGGCGAATCTCGAAACCCGCCTCGCTGAGTACGCGGTCGAGCCCCTCCTGGCGTATCTGACGATCCACGGCCCATGAGCCAGGCACAAGCCAGGACACGACATGGTCGGCCTTCCTACGTCCCTTTACAATAGACGCAAAGGCACGGAAGTCCTCGATGCGCCCGTTGGTGCAAGCACCCAAGAAAACATAGTCAACAGTCTTTCCAAGCAGCCTCTCACCGGGTTCGAACTTCATGTAGTTCAATGCCTTGAGGAAATTGGCGTCACCTTCGGCAGGTATAGCTTCGCTGATGCCGATGCCCATGCCCGGATTGGTTCCATAAGTGATTCGCGGTTCGATATCTTCGGCATTGAAAACCAACTCCTTATCAAACACGGCATCGTCACCGCTCTTCAGCGTTCGCCAGTAGGCCACAGCCTGCTCCCAGGCCTCGCCCTTAGGTGCATATTCCTTGTCCTTCAGATAGGCGAAGGTAACCTCGTCGGGAGCCACGAAACCGCCGCGCGCACCCATTTCTATCGACAGGTTGCACAGCGTCAGTCGACCCTCCATCGACAACGAGCGCACCACTTCGCCGCTATATTCCACAAAGTAGCCCGTGGCGCCGCTGGTGGTCAGTTGGCTCATCAAGTAGAGGGCCACGTCCTTCGCCGTGACGCCCCGCTGGAGCGTGCCGTTGATGGTGATGCGCATCGAGCGAGGCTTCTGCTGCAGGATGCACTGCGAGGCCATCACCATCTCTACCTCGCTGGTACCTATGCCGAAAGCCACTGCCCCCATAGCCCCATGTGTGCTGGTGTGCGAGTCACCGCAGACGATGGTCATGCCAGGCAGCGAAAGGCCTTTCTCGGGCCCTACCACGTGGATGATGCCGTTGTCGGGCGAGAGCATGCCGTAGTGAGTCAGTCCGAACTCACGGGCGTTACGCTCCAGTGTGTCCACCTGCTTGCGCGACACGGAATCCTCGATGGGCTTGTCCTGGTCATGTGTGGGCGTATTATGGTCGGGCATACAGTATATCTGCTTCGGACGGAAGCACTTCAGCCCGCGCTTGCGCAGCCCGTCGAAGGCCTGCGGCGAGGTGACCTCGTGGCAATAGAGGCGGTCTATGTACAACTGCGTGGGCCCATCGTCAACGATTTGTACCACGTGCTTGTCCCAGATTTTGTCGAAAAGGGTATTCATTCGGTTCTTTTGAATTTGTTGATACAGTCAATATAGGCCTCCACTGATGCCGTCACGATGTCCGTATTGGCACCGAAGCCGTAGTACATCTGGCCATCGTACTCCACCTGCATGTGTACCTTACCCACATCGTCGGAGCCCTTCGAAATGGCCTGGATGGTGAACTCTTTCAGCGTCATCTGCTTCATGATAATCTTCTTCAACGCCTTGATGGCCGCGTCTACAGGGCCATTGCCAGAAGAGGCCGCCTCAAACTTCTGGCCGCTGATGTCCAGGCCGATAGAGGCCACACTCTTCACACCCTTGCCGGTGGTCACCTGCAGGAAGTCCAGTCGCACAGCGTGCTGGTCGGCCGTGTCGGCACCTGCCAGCATCAGTACGTCGGCATCGGTCACCTCCTTCTTCTGGTCAGCCAGTTGGAGGAATTTTTCATAGATCTTGTCAATTTTCTGCTCATCGCTCACGTCGACGCCGTTCACGTGTAGCCGATGCTTCAGGGCGGCTCGGCCGCTGCGAGCGGTCAGCACGATCGAGTTGTCGTCGATGCCCACATCCTTGGGGTCCATGATCTCATAGGTCTGCACGTTTTTCAGCACGCCGTCCTGATGGATGCCGCTGGAATGGGCAAAGGCGTTGCGGCCCACGATGGCCTTGTTGGGCTGCACGGGCATGTTCATGAGACTGGACACGAGACGCGAGGTGGGAAATATCTTGGTAGTGTTGATGTTGGTGTCGATATTGATGCCCTTGTGGCATTTCAGTATCATGGCGATCTCCTCGAGGCTGGTGTTGCCTGCGCGCTCACCGATGCCGTTGATAGTCACCTCCACCTGGCGGGCACCGTTAAGCACGCCCTCCAGCGTGTTGGCCGTGGCCATGCCCAGATCGTTGTGGCAGTGGGTGGAGATGATGGCGCGGTCTATGCCGTCAACATGCTCCATCAGGTAGCGAATCTTGCCACCGAACTCGTCAGGGAGGCAGTAGCCAGTCGTGTCGGGGATATTTACGACGGTGGCACCGGCCTTGATGACGGCCTCTACCACGCGGGCCAGATACTCGTTGTCCGTGCGACCGGCATCCTCGGCGTAGAACTCCACATCGTCTACGTACTTGCGGGCGTACTTCACAGCGGCCACTGCGCGCTCGATAATCTCCTCGCGCGTAGAATTGAACTTATACTTGATGTGCTCATCGCTGGTGCCTATGCCCGTGTGGATGCGCTTGCGCTTGGCATACTGCAGAGCCTCGGCGGCCACGTCGATGTCGCGCTCTACGGCACGTGTCAGGGCACAGATAGTGGGCCACGTGACGGCTTTCGAAATTTCTATCACTGAATTGAAGTCGCCCGGGCTGCTGATGGGGAAGCCGGCCTCGATGACGTCGACACCCAACAACTCGAGAGCCTTGGCCACCTGAATCTTCTCAATGGTGTTCAGTTGGCACCCAGGCACCTGCTCGCCGTCGCGCAGCGTCGTGTCGAAAATGTACAATCTGTCGCTCATGTTACTGAATCTTTATACCTTAAAATGTTTACGTTTCGTTTTTGCGGATGCAAAGGTAAGCATTTTTCAGTCAACAAACAAATAAATCGTAAGTTATTTTATTAAAATAGTAACATTTTCTAATTATTCGCCCATTTATTGATAATAAATTCAAAGAAAAGCAGGACCACCAGCCGTATAAAGTTATCTTGACGGCCCTGCTTTGTGGACTCCCCTACTCTACAGGCACCAGTTTGATGAGCATCACAATAGATTCGGCAGAACCCTTCTTGATGACATACTCAGTGCCGCTGGTTATGGAGATAGGCTCCATTTCGTAGTAGGCACCATCAGTATTCTGTTCACCGCTGACAGTCGTTGCCACATCGTTGATCTTCACATCGCGACCGCTCTTACTTGTAGCCAGCACCAGCGTCATGCTATAGTTCTTCTGGGGCGTGAATGTGATAGAACCCTTCGAGTCGAGTTTCACACCTTTTTTATAATAGGTGCCATCGTAAGTGATCTTACCGTCGCCGTAACTTCCACCGATGGTGAACATACTATTTGAGGGAGCCCCGTCGAACGATGCCAGGATTGTGCCTTCCTGGGGGGTATCAGGGTTGTCCGGATAGTCAGGGTTATCTGGATTCTCCGGTTGAGCGCTCTCTTCACCGAAGACGCCCACGAGCGTCGACTTGTAGTTGTCCAGCAGGCTGCCGAGGGTGGCGTCGTAAGCGGAATCGTCGTTGTCGCTGCCCACGTTGTCAGCGAACGAGTACGTAAAGTCGCCGTGGTTCAGTCGGCCTGCACCATAGTAGCCCTTCACGATGGCAGGCACGTCGGAAGCAGCATCAGGCGTGTAGGCGTAGATGCGGCTCTGGTCGGTGTCGAAATTGTTGTACGCTGTTCCGCCGACCTTGGTCACCTCCGTAGAGGGCACCTGCTCGTCTCGCGTGGTAGTCTCATAGGCGTCGTAGCCCGTAGAGGCGGGGCTCTTTTGCGTGTAGTAACTGAAGTGGGCGGCCATACGGTCGAAGTAGTTGCCATAGGCTTTGATCATGCCGCCGTCCTCGCCCGAGAATGTGCCGCTGCCAAGGGCATCGGTACCCTGAAGGCTGGAGAGAATGGGCTTCTTGGTCTTCAGGAAGTAGTTGTTCTCTACGAAGACGCTGGCACCCGTAGTGGCTCCCACGCCATACTTGGCCACGTTGTCGAAGAAGTTGTTCCACACGTGGACGGTCATCGTGCGCACACGCGGATGGCGCGAGTCGCTGTGGTCGAACCAGTTGTGATGGTAGGAGATGTAGTTGGGGCCGCTCTCGCTCTTCATACCAAACATATTAGTCTTGCCCGTGTCCCAGTAGCGGCAGTAGGAGACGGTGACAAACTTCGAGTCGCTCTTCACGTCGACCGAACCGTCACCCTTGGCGTGGTCGCCACCGCCGTTGGGGCCGTAGAACACATCGAGATGGTGAATCCAGATGTTGCTGTTGTCAGTATCGAGCGACAGGCCGTCGTCCAGACAGCGCATGATGCCCAGATTGCGGAACTCTACGCTCTTCGAATTGCGCACCAGGAAGCCGAAGCCGCGAATGGTGGCATCCTCGCCAATGCCCTCGAAGGTGAGGTTCAACTCACTGTCGGCCTTGCGGCCTTTCACCTGGATGCCTTCTTCCTTGCTGCCCACTGCGTCGAGATCGTTGACAGTAACAAGTCCTATGAAGCGGAAGGCGATGGGTGTGGTGTCCTGCCCTTTCTCGTAAGCAGCGACGATGGCCTGCAGGCCTGTACACTCCGTAGTACCACCTTTGGCATCAGTCACTACACTGGTCTTGATGGTCTTGGCCGTGTTCTTCGTCACATAGAGCACCTTGGCGCCGTTCTTCAGCGTACCGTCGTTGTTGTAGGCACCCACACCACTATTATAGTTAAAGTGGGCATAGCCTGTGCGGTCGTAGTTCCTGACTATGAGGTCGGTCGCCGTAGAGGCCATACCTGTCACCTCTGCATCGTCAACCACTGGCACCACCTTGACAGAATAGGTGCCAGCCTTCAGGCCCACCACATCAGCACGACCATAGGTGCCGTAGTTGCGCACTAACTGGTCGTCGATGCGTGTAAAGTCGGCATACTGCCCACCCTGCACATAGACATGATAGTGCGTAGCACCCTCAAAGAGGTCGAACTTCACATAGGCCGACTCCAGCCAGCCCTTAGCCTCTGTGATGCGCACGCCATCCTGCTTTTTTGCGAAACGGATGGCCGCAACTTGTCCGTTGTAGACATCCTGCTTCTGGCTCTTCGTCACGACAACCACTTGTCCGTCGGCCATATTGATGCTCTCCAGGTCATCAGTGTTGTAGTACTTCACATCGTTGCTGATGAGCGTCAGGCGAGCCTGATTGACGGCTTGGTTCCTGGCCACGCTGTTGTCTGTATTCCCCTGCTGGGCGTTGACCATCATGGCCACCAAGGCCACTATAAATGTAAGCAAAGTCCTTTTCATAGCCGTCTTATCTCGTTAGAATCTTCACCACAGTGTTGCCTTTCTTCACCATATAGGCCCCCTTTTGCGGAGCCTGCTTCAGTTGTCTGCCGTTCAGGTCGAAGTAGTTCACGGGGGCATCGGCAGGCTCTTTCTCGAGAGCCTTGACGGCATCGGCCACAGAGAAGGCGATGGTCACACTGGCCATATCGACCGTCTGAGTGGTGTTGTCGCTGTAGGTGAGCACCACATTGTCGCCCTCGAAGGTCATCTTGCTCACGGTCTTGTCCACCTTTGTGCCATTGACCGTCACCACTTGCCTGTCATCGGCTGATGCAGTCATTGTCGCACTCAGCAGAGCGAGGGATGCCACGGAGATTAGTTTTCTCATCATTTGTTTATCAGTTGTAGTTAGTAAATAGTTCTATTCTTTTAAGCACGCGAGGCGTGGAAGCCCTCCAGGTTCTCATACTTGCGGCGCATCATGCGTGTGTACACATTGCGCAGCCAGAGAGGATGGGTCAGCGTGAAGAGCAAGCCGATGACGATGAGCGACCAGTAGGCCGTTGTCTCGTCGAACAGCAGCACGAGGGCTGCCACCACCACGAGCGGCAGAAACATGGCCAGCATCTCGATGACCAGTTGCATGCCGTTCTCCACAGAGTTCTTGCCCGTTATCTTCGAGTTAAGGGGCAGCGTCTGCTTGTTGTAGACGGCCAACTGGAACAGCATGAAGTAGAGCAGGCCTGAGCAGATGAACATATAGGCGAACATCATCAGCAATGAGAACTTGCCTGCGATGACGGCTGGAATCATCAGCACGAAAGGCACCAGCAGCATTGCCGTGTGGAAGTAGTACTTCGCCTTCAGCAGCGACAGAATGCTCTCGTGGTGCACCATCAGCAGGTCGATGTAGTTGCCCTCAGGGCCCATCACCTTGACCATTGCCGTGATGCCATAGATGCCGAAGCAATAGAAGCACCAGAAGTTGAGCATCGCACGCCCGTCGTATAAAGAGGTGTAGGACACCAGCAGCGTGAACACGACGATGAGGGTCACGCTCATGAGCACGCGCGAGCGGATGGCCTTGTTGCGCATGATGGACTTCACCTCCAGTTTCAGGTACTCGCCAGTCAATCCGAAGCGCTCCAGGAACGAGAACTTCACCACGTGCTTCATGGCGGCCTCCTTCTTCTCCTGGCGAGATATTTCCTCGCGCACGAAGCGCAGTTGCATCCAGCGGTTCAGCACGAAGAGCACGGCCAGCAGGGCCATACAAGCAAAGACGAACCACCAGGCTATGCTGATGTCGCTCAGCACATCCATCTGCTGGTCGAATAGGTCTTCGTCTATCAGGAGCGTCACCCATATAGAGCCGTAGATCACGATGGGCAGTGCCCACCACAGCAGGCTGCGCCCCACGAGCGTGCGCACCATTAGGTATATCTGGCTGTTGGCCAGGATGAGCAGCATGCCGCTGACCAAGATGCTGAGAGCCTGCAGCAGCGACGCGCCGCCACAGAACACGATGAAGGCATAGGGCAGGAAGAGAGCGAGCCAAGTCCAGTTGTAGCCAGTGACGAGCGTGTTCACCAGGAAGTTCTCAATCACAGCACCGAAGGGCATCGGCTGCAGCAGATAGGGCTTGGCAAACATGGCCGGCGTCTGCTGGACGGCAAAGCGGATGCCGAAGTCGATGGGCATCCACAGCATGGGCGTCATGGCCAGCAGCAGGCCGTACATGCGGCCCTGAGTGGCAGGCATCGCCATCATGGTGCCCAGAAAGATCAGGTAGATGATCATGAAGCCGGCACCCAGCACCATCATCACCTTAGCCACCACACTCTGCTCGAAGGCGGGGCTGCGACGCAGGGCCAAACTATTGTGGCGCCTGAGCAGGAGAAACAGTTGCAGACGGTTCATCAGCGCAGGTCAATCACTTCGGCGGAGGGGAAGTCCTGCGACTTGAAGCGGAACTTATCATCGGCCAGTTTCACTGTCTTCAGGTTGGATATCGTGAAGGTGGTCCACTTCTGGTTCTGCAGCAGTTTCACCTCCGTGGGGTGCCAGTTCTTCTTGTCCACCGTGATGAACATCTCCTTCACGCGGCGCGTGGCGTCGGTCGAGGTCAGGTGTACGTTGTAGGCACTGGCCGTCTGCGTCATCGTGTACTTGAAGTTCTTCTTGTACATCGTGATGAAGTTGTAGGGGTTCAGCACCTGCAACTGCGCCTCGCTGGGCGTGGTCACGTTCACCTCGTTGTTCTTCGACATATAGGTCCACAGCGTGCGGCCGTCGAACCACATCGAGGCCACCTGCGTAGAGGCCATGAACATACGTCCCTTCACCATGATCTGTCCGCTGGCGTCGCCATACTGCGCGCTGTTCATCGTGAAGTCGGCCTGCACGCCATCGCGCGCGCTGACCACAGCGGCACACTTGTCCAGCACCTGACGGGCCGTCTGGGCCCCAGCAGGAAGCAAGGACAGGGGAAGGAGCAATAATGCAAATAAGGCTTTTCTCATTGTTTTTTCTTTCGATTTTTTCGTTATGTCGTTATCACGTTATGACGATCATTCGTTATTTCAGGCTCATCGCAGCGAGTTCAACAGATTCTCCAAACTCACCTCGTCCTGGATGAGCACCTCGCGCGGCTTCGAACCGTGAGCCTGCCCTACGATGCCTGCCTTCTCCAGTTGGTCCATCAAGCGGCCGGCACGGTTGTAGCCGATGGAGAACTTGCGCTGGATGAGCGACGTGGAGCCCTGCTGCGTGCTGACGATCAGACGGGCGGCATCGTCGAACATCGGATCCAGATGGCTCAGGTCGGCATCGTTGGTGCTGCCACCCTCGTCGCCGTCGCCCACAGGAGGCTCAGGCAGTTCGTAGGTCTCCAGATAGCCCTGCTGCTGAGAGATGTACTGGTTGATGTCGTTCACCTCAGGCGTGTCGACGAAGGCGCACTGCACGCGCACGGGGTCGTTGCCCTGCAGATAGAGCATATCGCCGCGGCCTATGAGTTGCTGGGCGCCCATGCGGTCGAGGATGGTCTTCGAGTCGATGCCCTGGCTGACGCGGAAGGCGATGCGCGCAGGGAAGTTGGCCTTGATGGTGCCCGTGATGATGTTGGTCGTGGGTCGCTGGGTGGCTATGATCATGTGGATGCCCACGGCGCGTGCCTTCTGGGCGATGCGGGCGATAGGCAGTTCTATCTCCTTGCCGGCCGTCATGATCAGGTCGCCGTACTCGTCGATGACCACTACGATGTAGGGCATGAAGCGGTGCCCCTTCTCAGGGTTCAACTTGCGGGCGATGAACTTGCGGTTGTAGTCCTTGATGTTGCGCTCGTTGGCCGCCATCAGTAGTTCGTAGCGGGCGTCCATCTCCACGCAGAGGCTCTGCAGCGTGCGTATCACCTTCGACGTGTCGGTGATGATGGGGTCGGCGTTGTCGTCAGGAACCTTGGCCAGGAAGTGCTTGTCGATGCTGCGATAGATGCTGAACTCCACCATCTTGGGGTCTACGAGCACGATTTTCAGTTCGGCCGGATGCTTCTTATATAATAAAGAGGTGAGGATGGCGTTCAGGCCTACCGACTTACCCTGACCTGTCGCACCGGCCACCAGCAGGTGGGGCGCCTTGGCCAGGTCGAACATGAACACCTCGTTGGTGATGGTCTTACCCATCGCGCAGGGCAGGTCCATCGTGGTCTCCTGGAACTTCTTCGAGTCGAGCACGCTGCGCATCGACACCATGTTCTTCTTCGCATTAGGCACCTCGATGCCGATGGTGCCGCGGCCAGGAATGGGCGCGATGATACGGATGCCCTCAGCAGCCAGGCTCAGGGCGATATCGTCCTCCAGGTTGCGGATCTTGGCGATGCGCACGCCCTGTGCTGGGGTAATCTCGTAGAGCGTGATGGTGGGGCCCACGGTGGCCTTGATGCTGCTGATCTCCACGCCGAAGGTGCGCAGCACGTCGACGATGCGGTTCTTGTTGGCGTTCTGCTCAGTCATGTCGATGTAGGGCTTGCCATCGTCGGCATACGACTTCAGCAGGTCGAGCGTCGGATAGTGGTAGTTCTCCAGGTCGCGCTTGGGGTCGTAGGGCTCCATGTCCTCCAGGGCTGTCACCACCTCTCCGTCGGCCTTCTCCTCCTCCTTGGCGGCCTCGATGTTCAGGTCGGGGTCGGCCTTCTCGGGTTTGTTGTCGGCGGGCTTCTCCGTCTCTTCATCCTCGCGTTCGTCGGCGTCGGCCATCTGGTGGTCGAACACCACCGTCTGCGTCTCAGGATCGTCGAACACCTCTGGGTCGCCCTCCGTCTGGATGAGGTTCTCGTACGACGATTCGCCTTCAGCCTCGCCGTCCTGCGCATTGTTGCTGACGGTGAACTTCACCTTGTCGAAGAACTTCTTGGGATTCAGTATCTTACGAATCCAGATGATGGTCTCGTTGCTCACGTACATCAGGAACAGCAGGGCCACCAGCGCCAGCAGGGCCACCAAACCAGGCACGCCCACGAAGCGCTTCACATACTCGCAGGCGTTCATGCCGTGCAGGCCGCCCAGATTGAAGTGCAGGTCGGGGAAGAGTGGCGACGCAAATTCGGCCAGCGTCATCGACGTCCACACCACCAGCACCGTGAGGGCCAGGAACCACTTGAGCAGTCGGGGCCTGTAGGCCTGCATCAGTGCCAGCGAGACGAGGAAGAGGAACAGGGGGATGCCGAAGGCAGCGAGGCCGAAGCAGCGGTTGATGAAGAAGTAGGCCGCATGAGCGCCCAGGCTGCCGCACGAGTTCAGGTACTTGGCCCCCTCGTTGGCCACGTCGCCATCGACGATAAGGCTCTGGTCGGCCGTACCCGTCGTGAAGTAGGACACGAACGACCACGACAGACAGAAGGCCAGCGCAAACGTGACGAGCCCCAGCAGGAAGTGGAGGCGTTCGTTCTGGAATATCTGCATGACGCGTGTCAGTCCCAGTGACTCGAGGAATGACGTCTTGTTGCCCTGATTCTTGTGGTTCTTACCTTTTTTATCTGATTTTTTGTCCGATTTCTTTGCCATTTTATGTATCCATTCGTTAATTCTTCTGCAAAAGTAGCGGAAAAAAATCAGTTATCGGCATAAAATCACATTTTTTTTGTATTTTTGCACCTCGAAAACGAATTATATGACTAAAATCATCTACAATAAATACGAAAAGGCGCTCATCTCCACCCTACCTGTCGAAGAATTTCAGGGCAGGATCATCGTCATACTGACCCCTGGCGAGACAGAGCGGGCCGTGCGCTACCTGCTGTCGCAGAAGATACTGGGGCTGGACACAGAGACGCGCCCCTCGTTCAAGAAGGGGCAGCAGCACAAGGTGGCCCTGCTGCAGGTGTCGACAGAGGACACCTGCTTCCTCTTCCGCCTGAACCACACGGGCCTGACGCCTGCCCTCAGACAACTGCTGGAAGACCAGACGGTGCTGAAGGTGGGACTCTCGTGGCACGACGATCTGAACGCGCTGCACCGTCTGGGCGCTTTCGAGACGGGCCGCTTCGTCGACATACAGGATCACGTGCGCGAGGTGGGCATCGAAGACCTGAGCCTGCAGAAACTCTACGCCAACCTCTTCGGACGCAAGATCAGCAAGCGCCAGCAACTGAGCAACTGGGAGGCCGACATCCTTTCCGACCGCCAGAAACTCTATGCCGCCACCGACGCCTGGGCCTGCATCCAACTCTACAACGAACTGGTGCGGCTGAAAGAAACCAACGATTATCAACTTATCACAGTAGACGAAAACAATGAAGCAAATCTATCTGAAACGAGGTAAGGAGGACAGCCTGCTGCGCTTCCACCCCTGGATATTCTCTGGCGCCATACTGCGTGCCGACAGCGGCATGGAGGAGGGCGAGGTGGTGCGCGTGCTGACCGAACGGGGCGACTTCATCGCCGTGGGCCACTGGCAGCAGGGCTCCATCGCCGTGCGCGTGCTCACGTTCAACGATGTGGCAATCGACGCTGCCTACTGGCAGTCGCGCCTCCAGTCGGCACTCGACCTCAGGCAGAGCATAGGGCTGGCCGACCGCCCTGACACCACCGCCTACCGACTGGTGCACGGCGAGGGCGACCTGCTGCCAGGACTGATCATCGACGTCTACGGACAGACGGCCGTCATGCAGGCCCACAGCATAGGCATGCACCTGGCCCGTCACCAGATAGCGAAGGCCCTGGAGAAGGTCATGCAGGGCCGCATAGCCCACATCTACTACAAGAGCGAGACCACCCTCTCGTTCGTGGATCCAGAGAACGGTTTCCTCCTCGGCGGCAGCAACGACAATACGGCCGTGGAGAACGGGCTGCGCTTCTACGTCGACTGGCTCAAGGGCCAGAAGACTGGCTTCTTCGTCGACCAGCGCGAGAACCGCGCCCTGCTGGAGCGCTACGCCAAGGGCCGCCGCGTGCTCAACATGTTCTGCTACACGGGCGGCTTTTCGTTCTATGCCATGCGTGGCGGCGCGCAGTTGGTACACTCCGTGGACAGTTCGGCCAAGGCCATCGAACTGACCAAGCGCAACGTGGAACTCAACTTCCCTGGCGACCCGCGCCACCAGGCTTTCTGCGAGGATGCCTTCAAGTTTCTGGACAATAATTGTCAATCATCCTACGACCTCATCATCCTCGACCCGCCTGCCTTTGCCAAGCACCGCGGCGCGCTGCACAACGCCCTGAAGGGCTACACCCGGCTGAACCAGAAGGCCTTCGAGAAGATTGAGCGCGGCGGCGTGCTCTTCACCTTCTCATGCTCGCAGGTGGTCACGAAGGACAACTTCCGCAATGCCGTCTTCACCGCTGCCGCACTGGCCAAGCGCAAGGTGCGCATCCTGCACCAACTGCATCAGCCGGCCGACCACCCCATCAACATCTACCACCCTGAGGGCGAATACCTGAAGGGGCTGGTGCTCTACGTAGAGTAGATTGAAGATTGAAGATTGAAGATTTTTTACAAGGGTGGGATTTGTTGATACCATAAGGGAGTATATCAATCGGCATGAACTGCTGACGGCTGACGGACGCTATCTGGTGGCACTCAGCGGGGGTGCTGACAGCGTCTGCCTGCTACGTGTGCTGCTCCTGTTGGGCTATCAGGTGGAGGCCGTACACTGCAACTTCCACCTGCGCGGCGAAGAGAGCAATCGCGATGAGAACTTCGTGAAAGCACTCTGCAAGCAACACTCCATCGAACTGCACCTGATTCACTTTGACACAGCCACTTACGCATCACTGCATCAAGTAAGCATTGAAATGGCGGCACGCGAACTGCGCTACCGCTATTTCGAGCAACTGCGACAGGACACAGGGGCTCAGGGCATCTGCGTGGCCCACCACGAGGACGACACCGTGGAGACCGTCCTGATGAACCTGCTGCGAGGCACGGGCATCCACGGCCTGACGGGCATCAAGCCGCGCAACGGAAACGTGCTGCGTCCGCTGCTCTGCGTCAGTAGAAAAAACATTACAGAATGGTTGAAGGAAATAGGACAGGACTACGTGACTGACTCCTCGAATCTGAAGGCCGACGTGGTGCGCAACAAGGTTCGGCTGCACCTCGTGCCACTCCTGCGCGAGATCAACGCCAGCGCTACGGACAACATTCTGACCACTGCTCGACGGCTTCAGGAGGCCTCGCGCGTCTACGACGATGCCATCCGGCAGAGCCTCGACCGCCTCATTTTGGCCGATTCCATCGAAATAAACAGACTTCAGCAAGAGCCGTCGCCTGAGAGTGTCCTCTTCGCGTGGCTAAGCCCAAAGGGCTTTTCGCCGGCCGTCATCGAGCAGGTGGCCGACGCGCTGAACGCGCCTCAGGCAGGCAGCGAATGGCAGTCGGATACGCACCAGATGACCATCAGCCGAGGACGACTGGTAGTGGAAGAAAAACGGACAAACCGCCCCACCCTACGCTTGCCGGAGACGGGCACCTATGTTTATACCGAGAGCGAGAAGATACGACTGAGCACACTCGACGGCCAGCATCTGGACAAGCGTCCCAGCGTGGCCTGCCTCGATATCGCCACCGTGCGCTTCCCCCTGACCCTGCGCCCCACGCAGCAGGGCGACCGCTTTCAGCCCTACGGCATGACGGGCACGCGACTGGTGAGCGACTATCTGACCGACCGCCACCTGACGGTCTTCGAGAAGCGCCGCACGCTGGTGCTCTGCGATGCCGACGGCCGCATTCTATGGCTCGTGGGTCACCGCACGGCTGCCCCCTTCTGCATCTCGCCTGCCACCGAACGCACCCTGCTGGTGGAGTGGCTGCACAGCGTCTGACAGCGTTTTTTCGCCGTTAAAAACAAATACCCGAATCATGGATGACTGTCCTACAATTGTCTTGTCACACAAAGGGTCTCATAAACTTTTGAAGACACAATGAACCAATAAAACGTGGTCAAAGTGGTCAAGGTCAAAATGGTCATTTTCATTTTCGGATTCTGTCATTTTCTCACTATAATATAAATATATATATTTATATTATAGTGCAGATTTTGACAAACTCAAAAACGATTTTGACCAAATGACCAAATGACCAAATGACACGCAAAGGCGTCCCCGGAAAAAAATCGAAAAAAAATCTGCAAAAGATTCGTAAACCGCAATGGAAATGTTGTACCTTTGCAGCGTCATTCAGTCCGAGCGAGGACACGGATCGCCCCAGCGTCATCTCCCACCCCCGCCGATGCCACTTTGAGGTCGAAGGAATGCTTCCTTATGGGGGTAAAGAAGCATCCGGACGGCAGCAAAGAAACATCGGAACGAGAGACAAGAGGCATTCCGACACGAGTTGGCAACCTGCTAAAAATAGGCACATTTTGATTTTTTAACACAAAAATATCCAATTTCGAGAACAACGTATCGATATTTTTCGTAACTTTGCACCGCAAAATCAAAGAGTGTACACGTAGAAGCCTAATTATCAGGCAGTTATAACGAAAATCTAAGGGTATTAGGAGATGAGACAATTAAAGATTCAGAAGAGTATCACGAACCGTTCGAGCGAAGCACTGGATAAGTATCTGGTGGAGATTGGCCGCGCTCCCCTCATCAGCATCGACGAGGAGATAGAGTTGGCACAGAAGATTCGCAAGGGCGGACTTGAGGGCGAGCGCGCCAAGGACAAACTGGTGACGGCCAACCTGCGCTTTGTGGTGTCGGTGGCCAAGCAGTATCAGCACCAGGGCCTGACGCTGACCGACCTGATCGACGAAGGCAATATCGGCCTGATCAAGGCCGCACAGAAGTTCGACGAGACCCGCGGCTTCAAATTCATATCCTACGCAGTGTGGTGGATTCGCCAGAGCATCCTGCAGGCCATTGCCGAGCAGAGCCGCATAGTGCGCCTGCCGCTGAACCAGGTGGGCTCGCTGAACAAGATCAACCACGAGATCAACCGCTTCGAGCAGGAGAACCAGCGCCACCCGTCGGTGGCCGAGTTGGCCGAGATGACCGAACTGGACGAAGAGAAGATAGGCCAGTCGATGCAGGCCGACAGCCACCACGTGTCGATAGACGCCCCGTTCCAGGACGGCGAGGACAACTGCATGCTGGACGTGATGGCCTCTGGCGACGACTCGCGCACCGACCGCTACGTAGACCACGAGTCGATGGCCCAGGAGTTGAACTCGGTGCTGTCGAAGGTTCTGAAGGACCGCGAGATCATCATCATCCGCGAGTGCTTCGGCATCGGCTGCCACGAGAAGGGTCTGGAGGAGATTGGCGACGAACTGGGCCTGACGCGCGAGCGCGTACGCCAGATTCGCGAGAAGAGCATCGCCAAACTGCGCGACTCGGGCAACGCCCGCATACTGATGAAGTATCTGGGATAAGGGCTGCAGCAACCGCACAAGGCAAAATCGGCAAAGAACCACTCGGGCTTTTTTGCCGATTTTTTTCTGTTTTTATTAGGTGGTTTGGAAAATTATTTGTACCTTTGTACCTACAATGAAACACGTGCTACTGATCCTGACCATCCTGCTGGCCTTCCTCCTACCAGTCAACGGCGAGAACCTCGACTCGCTGGTGCTCAGTCGCGTGTTCACCTACCAGCGCAACTTCACCCACAACGTGAACGGCTTCTCCACCAACCTCTACGTGAAGTTCCTCTACCAGACCAACCAGCGCAACGTGGCCCTGTGGGCCATACCCTACGGCTATGCCATCGCCGACGGCGAGCGCAACTTCGTGAGCGAGCAGTACAGCCGCGTGACCTTCCGCGACGTGGACGACTACGAGAACCAGCGCCAGGTGTACTACACCACCATCCCCCACAACCGCCGCACGATGCCCACGCTGTTTGAGTTTCTCACCCCCGACCTCTACGCCGTGACGCTCTACAACGACCACGTGCTGTCACCCTTCAACCGTGAGAACCGCCACTACTACCACTACAACATCTATCGCCTGGACAACCGCTTCGTGCGCGTCAATTTCCGTCCGCGCTTCTGGCCAAACACGCAGTTGGTGACCGGCCAGGCACTGGTGGAATACCGCACGGGCCGCATCGAGCAGGCCGAACTGAACGGCGAGTTCGACATGATCCGCTTCAAGACACTCACCATGCAGGGCCGCTACGGAGCCCGCGCCCTGCTGCCACGATTCGTGCAGACGGACATACAGTTCAAGTTCATGGGCAACGACATCTCCTCGCACTTCGAGGCCCTCTACGACTGCCCCATCACGCTGCCCGACACACTCCGAGTGAAGGGCGACCGACAGATGATCGACTCCGTGCGCCCCATCGCCCTGTCGGCTGCCGAGCAGGCCATCTACGACGAGTACGACCGCCGCCATCCAGCGCCCAGCATCGCCCAGGCAGAGGCCACTGCCGACAGCCTGCTGACTGCCGAGGGACGGGCCGAGACGGACAGCGTGGCCGCAGAGCCGGAGAAGAAGAAGAAGAAGCACAACTACTGGGAAGAGATAGGCTGGGACCTCATCGGACAGAACCTCATACGCAGCATCAGCACCCGCAGCGACAAGGCCGAACTGAAACTCTTCCCCCTGCTGAATCCCCACTACATCAGTTACAGCGCCAGGAAGGGCTTTGCCTACCGCATGAAGATGGGCGCACGCTACCGCTTCACCCCCGACCGCTACCTGTCGCTGGAGCCGCAACTGGGCTACAACTTCAAGTTGCGCGAGTTCTACTACACCCTGCCCCTGCAGTACAGGTATGGCCGCCAGAGCCAGGGTCGCGTCTACGCCAAACTGCAGAAGGACAACCGCATAGGCAACAATGCCGTGCTCGACGAGATCAGACAGGAGCAGGGCGACGCGGCAGGGCTCGAGGAGAAAGACCTCGACCTCTTCAGCGACACCCACTTCTCCATCCGCAACATCGTGGCCCTCAAGCCCTGGCTGACCCTCGAGGCAGGCTTCATCTACCACCACCGCAACGCCGTCAACCCCGAGTACATGAGGCTCTTCGGCAAGCCCACCGTCTACAACTCCATGGCCCCCCTCGTGGGCATCAAGGTGCGCCCGTGGAAGACGGCCCCCATCTTCTCCGTCGACTACGAGCGGGGCCTCAAGACCAAGTTC
Source organism: Prevotella sp. (assembly GCA_017483805.1). Taxonomy (GTDB): domain Bacteria; phylum Bacteroidota; class Bacteroidia; order Bacteroidales; family Bacteroidaceae; genus Prevotella. The sequence goes on along the minus strand of JAFUUL010000142.1, from coordinate 16,753 downwards.
AGCGACCTGGCCTACGAACGATGGGAGGCCGACATGTCCTACAAGCACTACATGACCCACCTGCAGCAACTCAACCTGCGCTTCGGCTGCGGATTCTACACGAAGAAGGAGCGCAACTACTTCATGGACTTTGCCAACTTCCGCGACAACAACCTGCCCGAGGGCTGGGACGACGACTGGTCGGGCAACTTCCAACTGCTGGGCTCCAGCATGTACAACGCCTCCGACTACTACCTGCGCAGCAACATATCCTACGAGTCGCCCCTGCTGGGCGTGTCGATGATCCCCCTCGTCGGCCGCTACGTTGAGCGCGAGCGGGCCTACTGGAACGGCCTCTCGATAGCCCACAGCCGCATCTACTCCGAAGTGGGCTACGGCTTCACCTGCCGCTATTTCTCGATGGGCCTGTTTGCCAGTTTCCTCAACCTGGAGTACCAGCGCATGGGCTGTAAGTTCACCTTTGAATTGTTCAGAAGATGGTAAAACCACTCATTGTCTACAAGGCCAGTGCCGGCAGCGGCAAGACATTCACCCTGGCCGTCGAATACATCAAGTTGCTGGTGCAAGACCCGATGGCCTTCCGCCAGACGCTAGCCGTCACCTTCACCAACAAGGCCACGGCCGAGATGAAGCAGCGCATACTGAGCCAACTCTACGGCATCTGGCGAGGGCTGGACGGCTCGAAGTCGTATCTGCAGAAGGTTTGCCGCGACCTGGACATCACGCCAGAGCAGGCATCGCGCCAGGCAGGCATCGCCCTCCACCTGCTGCTGCACAACTACAGTTACTTCCGCGTGGAGACCATCGACTCCTTCTTCCAGAGCGTGCTGCGCAACCTGGCGCGCGAACTGGAACTGACGGCCAACCTGCGCATCGGGCTGAACGACCAGCAGGTGGAAGAGCAGGCCGTTGACCAACTCATCGACAGCCTCTCGGCCACCGACCTGCTGCTGCAGTGGCTGCTGAAATATATCATGGACACCATCAGCGACGACCGCTCGTGGAACGTCATCGGACAGATCAAGCGCTTCGGGCTGACCATCTTCCGCGACTTCTACAAGCGAGAGAGCCGACGCCTGAAAGCCATCGCCCACGAGAAGGACTTCTTCGACAACTACACGGCCCTGCTGCGCGAGGAGCGCGAACAGGCCCGCCAGCGCATGGTGCAGATAGCCGAGTCGTTCTTCGATGCCATCAGTGCCGAAGGCCTCAGCGTCGACGACTTTGCCAACAAGAGCCGCGGCGTGTGCTCCATCTTCATTAAGATGCAGCGCGGACAGTTCGACGAGAGCGTACTGACGAAGACCGTGCTCGACGCCGTAGGCAACCCCTCGAAGTGGTACGCCAAGTCGAGCCCCAGGGCAGAGATGATACACGCGCTGGCTGAGAGCGAACTGGACAGCCTGCTGCGCTATGCCGTCGACGAGCAGCCACGCCAGTGGCGCCTCTACCAGTCGGCCACGCTCACCCTGCGACACCTGAGCCAACTGCGGCTGCTGGACAGCATCGAGACCAAGGTGCGCCAACTGAACGAAGAGGGCAACCGATTCCTGCTCTCCGACACCCAGCAACTGCTGTCCGACCTGATAGACGGCAGCGACTCGCCCTTCATCTTCGAGAAGATAGGCACACGGCTGGAGCACATCATGATAGACGAGTTCCAGGACACCTCCACCGTGCAGTGGCAGAACTTCAAGGTGCTGCTCCTGGAGGCCATGAGCCACGAGGGCACGTCGAACCTCATCGTGGGCGACGTGAAGCAGAGCATCTACCGCTGGCGAAGCGGCGACTGGCGGCTGCTGGCCAACATCGGCGAGCAGTTCAGTCATGCCGACCAGCGCATCGAGGTCAAGCCCCTGGACACCAACTACCGTTCACAGCAGAACATCATCCGCTTCAACAATGCCTTCTTCACCGAGGCGGCCAGGGTAGAGGAAGTCAGCGCCTACGACGACGTGTGCCAGCAGTGGCCCGCCCAGCGTCAGCCAGAAGGAATGGTGGACATCCGCCTGCTCCCCTCGGCCGACTATCAGCAGGCCACGCTCGACCTGATGGTCAGCCACATAGACCGTCTGCTGGCTCAGGGCGTTCAGGCCCGCAGCATCGCCATACTGGTGCGCAGCAACGCCAACATCCCCCTCATAGCCAACTACCTGATGCAGCAGCGACCTGCGCTGAGCGTCATCAGCGACGAGGCCTTCCGGCTGGATGCCTCGCCTGCCGTGCAGATCATCATCCAGGCCCTGCGCTTCCTGGTTCATCCCGACGACATGATTGCCCGCGCCTATCTGGCCAAAGCCTACTCTGGCGACATCAGGGGCACGCTGCCTGCTGAATATACCGAGCATCGCGAAGACCTGCTGCGACAGCCGCTCTACGAACTCACCGAACGCCTCTACGCCCTCTTCGCCCTCAACCGGCTGGAAGACCAGAGCGGCTATCTGTGTGCCTTCTACGACCAGGTGGCCAGTTACGCCAGCGAGCATACGGCCGACGTCTTCGACTTCCTGAGAGAGTGGGACGCCTCACTCTGCAGCAAGACCATCCAGTGCCCCGATGTGGACGGCATACGCATCATCAGCATCCACAAGTCGAAGGGCCTGGAGTTCGACAACGTGATCATCCCCTTCTGCGACTGGCGACTGGAGTTCTCCGATGTGCTCTGGTGCAGTCCTCAGGAGGAGCCTTTCAGCCGACTGCCCCTCGCCCCTATCGACTACAGTCAGAAGGGCATGAAGGGCACCATCTACGAAAAAGACTACGACGAGGAACACCAGCAGAACGTGGTGGACAACCTCAACCTGCTCTACGTGGCCTTCACGCGTGCCGCCTGCAACCTCTTCGTCATCGGCAAGCGAGCCGCCAAGTCGTCGCGCTCGGCCCTCATCGAACAGGTGCTGCCCGCCCTCGAACTGGAAGGAGCCACACTCAGCGGCGAACAGGAAGCCGACCAGCCGCTGGTCTTCGCCTTCGGCAGCGCGTCCAGCCCGTCCAGCCAGAGTAGTAAGGCCAGCCCCTCCATCGAGCCCAACCCCTTCCTGCGCCCCAGCACCGTCGTCCCCGTCGGCATCGAGGTCTTCGAGCCGAAGTTCACCTTCAAGCAGAGCAACAAGAGCCGCGAGTTTGCCACCATCGACGACGATGAGCAGGCACAGCAGAACCACTATGTGCAACTGGGCAACGTGCTGCACAGCGTCTTTGCCGGCATCCGCACGACCGACGACATCAATCAGGCACTCAGCCAACTGGAGCAGGAGGGCATCCTCTACGACGACCGTCTGACGCGTCAGCGCCTGGAGGAGATGATCCGCAAGCGCATCGCCTCCCCTCGTGTGGCCGAATGGTTCTCACCCCACTGGCGACTCTACAACGAGTGCACCATCCTGCTGCCAAACGGTGTGGAGCGTCGTCCTGACCGCGTCGTCACCGACGGTCGCCAAACCATCGTCATCGACTTCAAGTTCGGCCACGAGCGTCAGGAGTACCACGATCAGGTGAACGAATACATGGAGTTACTCCGCGAGATGGGCCATCACGACGTGAAGGGCTATCTCTGGTTTGTATACAGCAATCAAATCGTCGAAGTGAAATGAAGACTTTCTTAGAATACGTCGCTGAGGACATCCTCAACAAATACGGCACCGACCTCTCACGCGTGGCGGTTGTCTTCCCCAACAAGCGTGCCTCACTCTTCCTGAACGAGCACCTGGCCCGTCTGTCAGGCAAGCCCATCTGGAGTCCTGCCTACATCACCATCAGCGACCTCTTCCGTCGCCACTCCCGTCGAACGGTGGCCGACCCCATCAAACTGGTGTGCGACCTGCACAAGTCGTTCACGGCTCAGACAGGCATCGACGAGACCCTCGACCACTTCTATGGTTGGGGCCAACTGCTGCTGGCCGACTTCGACGACCTGGACAAGAATATGGCCGATGCCGACAGCGTGTTCCGCAACCTGCGCGACATCCACGAACTGGACGACGTCAGTTATCTGACCGACGAGCAGAAGGAGGCCATCAGCCGCTTCTTCAGCAATTTCAGCGACGAGCATAACACGCTGCTGAAGGAGCGCTTCCTGAAACTATGGTCCAAGATGGGCGACATCTATCACGACTTCAATCAGCGCCTCTCCCATCAAGGCCTCGCCTACGAGGGTGCGCTCTATCGCGAGGTGGCCAGTTCCGTTAGTGGCAATACCATTGCCACCGACTACGACACCTACCTCTTCGTCGGCTTCAACCTCGTGCAGCCAGTCGAGCAGCGGCTCTTCTCCGTCCTGAAGAAAGAGGGCAAGGCCTACTTCTACTGGGACTTCGACCTGTCATACATGAAGGACAACGAGGCCGGCCACTACATCGGTCAGTATCTGGCCGACTTCCCCAACGAGTTCGACACCTCCGACGAGGCCATCTACGACCAGTATGCACAGCAGAAGGACATCCGCTTCGTCTCGTCGACCACTGAGAATGCACAGGCCCACTACGTGGGACAATGGCTGCGTCAGGGTGGTCGCATCGAGGCCGGACAGCGCACGGCTGTCGTGATGTGCAACGAAGCCCTGCTGCCCACCATCATCCACTGCCTGCCCAACGAGGTGGAGAAGGTCAACATCACCACGGGCTATCCCCTCATGCAGTCGCCCATCGCCTCGCTGGTCAACGCGCTGGTCAACCTGCGCACGCTGGGTTACGATCAGCAGCGCCAACGCTTCCGCCATCGCTACCTGACGGCCGTGATGCGCAATCCCTACATCGCCCAACTGCCTGCCGAAGAAGCCGAGGGGCTCGTCACGAGCGACGACGTGCTGCTCCCCTGGCTCTGCCGCATCCTGCAGCGCATCGCCCTTGCTGACAGCGGCAACGACCCGCTCTATCAGGAGAGCGTCTTCCGCGCCTATACATTAATAAATAGGTTAAAGGGACTCACCGACAGCGGCGACCTGCTGGTGGACAGCATCACCATGCAGCGTCTCATCAACCAACTGATGCAGTCCACCTCTGTGCCCTTCCACGGCGAACCTGCCGAAGGACTGCAGGTGATGGGTGTGCTCGAGACGCGCAACCTCGACTTCGACCACGTCGTGCTGCTCTCCTGCAACGAGGGCAACATGCCTCGCGGCGTCAGCGACACCTCATTCATACCTTATTCTATTCGCAAGGCCTACGGATTGACCACCATCGACCACAAGGTGGCCATCTATAGTTACTACTTCCACCGCCTGCTGCAGCGTGCCTCCGACGTCGCCATCCTCTACAACAACAGCACCACCGACGGACAGACGGGCGAGATGTCGCGCTTCATGCTGCAGATGATGGTGGAAGACCAGCATCACGACATCCGCTTCGAGACGCTCCAGGTGCCTGCCGCACTGCCCCACTCAGAGCCGCCCGTCATCCGTCTGGACAAGAAGCGCACCACAGATTTTCTCTCGCCAACGGCCATCAATGCCTATCTGCGCTGTCCCCTGCGCTACTACTACAAGTACGAATGCGGACTCCTCGAGCCGGAAGAAGACGATGACGACACCATCGACAACCGCGCCTTCGGGAACATCTTCCACAAGGCCTCGCAAACCATCTATGAACGGCTGATGCAGAAGAGCCGTCAGATACTGGCCAGCGACATCGAACAACTGCTGAAAACCCGCGTAGACATCGAGCGGGCCGTCGACGAGGCTATGCAGGAGGAACTGAACAGCAGCAGCGAACTCTCAGGCCTGCAAATCATCAACCGCGAGGTCATCATCCACTACCTCCGACAACTGCTCGAGATCGACCGGCGACTGGCTCCCTTCAGCATCATCGGATTGGAATGCGACGTGAAGGGCACCATTCAGACGCCCCACATCACCACCACCATCGGAGGTATCATCGACCGCCTTGACTGCATCGTCAAGGACGGACAGGAGCGCATTCGCGTCGTCGACTACAAGACGGGTAGCCACCAGCCCAAACCGTTGGCCGACGTCGATGCCGTCTTCCAGCAGGAGAACCTGAAGAACCATAGCGACTATTATCTGCAGACCATTCTCTATGCCACACTGGTCAAGGCCGACCATCCACAGACGCCTGTCTCCCCTGCCCTGCTCTTCATCCAGCACGCAGGAGCCGACGACTACGACCCCACCCTCTGCTTCGGCAAGGAGCCCATCGCAGACATCGCGTCAGACAGCACCCGCTTCATGGAACTGCTCAACGAAACCATCGACCAGATGTTTAATCCTGCCGTTCCCTATACCCCGACCGAAGACAGGGATCGTTGCCGCAACTGCCCCTACCGTCTGCTCTGCAACCAGTGAAGCAAACAAGGCAAAGCACCGTCAAAAGAAATAAATTCTGCCGGATGGACAGATAATTGATAAAAAATTCGTAACTTTGCACCCGCAAAAAGAAAAGAAGCAAAATGATCACATTAACGAATCTGGCAATACAGTTTGGAAAGAAGGTTCTCTACAAGGATGTGAACCTGAAGTTTACGAGTGGAAACATCTATGGCATCATCGGTGCCAACGGCGCAGGCAAGTCTACCCTGCTGCGCGCCATCAGCGGCGAACTGGAGCCCAACAAGGGAACGGTGGAGATGCTGCCTGGCGAACGCATGAGCGTGCTGGAGCAGGACCACTTCAAATACGACCAGTACACAGTGATGGACACCGTGCTGATGGGCCACCAGCCACTGTGGCAAAACATGAAGGAGCGCGAGGCCCTCTACGCCAAGGACGAGATGACCGAGGAGGATGGCGTGCGTGCTGCCGACCTGGAGATGGCCTTCGCCGAGATGAACGGCTGGGAGGCTGAGAGCGAGGCCGCGCAGTTGCTGCAGAACCTGGGCATCAAGGAAGACACTCACTATGCACAGATGGCGGACATCTCTAATAATGAAAAGGTACGCGTCATGCTGGCCAAGGCCCTCTTCGGCCATCCTGACAATCTGTTGCTCGACGAGCCCACCAACGACCTCGACCTGGATACCGTGCAGTGGCTGGAGGAATATCTGAGCAGTTTGGAGCAGTGCGTGCTGGTGGTGAGCCACGACCGTCACTTCCTCGATGCCGTCAGCACCCAGACCGTCGACATCGACTTCGGCAAGGTGACTCTCTTCTCTGGCAACTATTCCTTCTGGTACGAGAGTTCGCAGTTGGCCCTCCGTCAGGCCCAGAACCAGAAGATGAAGGCCGAAGAGAAGCGCAAGCAACTGGAGGAGTTCATTCGTCGCTTCTCAGCCAATGTGGCCAAGTCGAAGCAGACGACCTCACGCAAAAAGATGCTGGAGAAACTGAACGTGGAGGAAATCACGCCTTCTACGCGCAAATATCCTGGCATCATCTTCCAGATGGAGCGTGAGCCAGGCACCCAGATACTTGAGGTGGAAGGCCTGAAGGCCGTCGATGCCGACGGCACCGTGCTCTTCGACAATGTGTCGTTCACCATCGAACGCGGTCAGAAGACAGTGTTCCTCTCCCATAACCCCAAGGCTATGACAGCCCTCTTCGAGATCATCAACGGCAACCGCGAGCCCGATGCCGGCACCTACAAGTGGGGTGTCACCATCACTACGGCCTATCTGCCGCTGGACAATACGGAGTTCTTCCAGAGTGAGATGAACCTGGTGGACTGGCTCTCGCAGTGGGGACCGGGCAACGAGGTGACCATGAAGTCGTTCCTCGGCCGTATGCTCTTCCGCGAGGAGGATGTGCTGAAGCATGTCAACGTGCTGTCTGGTGGCGAGAAAATGCGCTGCATGATTGCCCGCATGCAACTGAAGAATGCCAACTGTCTGATCCTGGACACGCCCACCAACCACCTCGACCTGGAGTCCATTCAGGCCTTCAACAACAATCTGGTGCAGTTCAAGGGCAACATTCTCTTCGCATCTCACGACCACGAGTTCATACAGACCGTGGCCGACCGCATCATCGAGTTGACGCCTCGCGGCACGATCGACAAACTGATGCAGTACGACGACTACATCTACGACGAGACCATCAAGGCTCAGAAGGAGAAACTCTACGCTTGAAGGAAAAGCGGCACGGAATTTGCTCCGCCCACAGTGTAGAACTTTAATAAACCACATCAAATCATGGAAGAAAAGGAAATTCATATAGAAGACGAGGAACTGCAGGAAGAGCAGACCGTCAACGATACTGACAAAGAGGCAGAAGCCGAAGAACAACAGTCAGACGAAGTGGCAGAGGAACAGGACCCGCTGGCCGAGGCCCAGGCTCAGATTGCCGACCTGAAGGATAAGTACCTGCGTCAGGTGGCCGAGTTCGACAACTACCGCAAGCGCACGCTGAAGGAGCGCGCCGAATTGATACTGAACGGTGGCGAGAAGACCATCACTGCCCTGCTGCCTGTCATCGACGATATGGAACGGGCCATCGCCAGCGGCGAGAAGACCGACGACCCGCAGGTGCTGCGCGAAGGCATGACCCTCATCTACCAGAAACTGATGAAGGTGCTCGAGGCACAGGGCGTCTCTAAGATAGAGACCCAGGATGCCGACTTCGACACTTCGCTCCACGAGGCCGTTGCACTGGTGCCGGGCATGGGCGACGACAAGAAAGGCAAGGTCATCGACTGCATGGCCACCGGCTATAAACTGAACGACAAAGTAATCCGCTACGCAAAGGTAGCAGTAGGACAATAAACATCCCAATGGCGCAGAAAAGAGACTACTACGAGGTGCTGGGCGTCGACAAGACCGCCTCAGAAGACGAGATTAAGAAGGCCTACCGCAAGATAGCCATCCAGTATCACCCTGACCGCAACCCCGGCGACAAGCAGGCCGAGGAGAAATTCAAGGAGGCCGCCGAGGCCTACAATGTGCTGCACGACCCGCAGAAGCGTCAGCAGTACGACCAGTTCGGCTTCAATGGCCCGATGGGCAGCGGAGGCGGATTCGGCGGATTCGACAGTGCCACGATGAATATGGACGACATCTTCTCGATGTTCGGCGATATCTTCGGAGGCAGAGCCGGCTTCGGAGGCTTCGGAGGTTTCGGTTCACGAGGCGGACGGCCACAAAAGCATCGCGGCAGCGACCTCCGTCTGAAGGTCAAACTGACACTGGAGGAGATCAACCAAGGCGTAACCAAGAAGTTCAAGGTACGCAAGGATACCGCTTGTCCGCACTGTCATGGCACTGGTGCCGAAGGTGGCGGCGAGCGCGAGACCTGTCCCACCTGTCATGGTACAGGCGTCATCACCCACACCACGCAGAGCATCCTGGGCATGATGCAGACCCAGGGCATCTGTCCCACCTGTCAGGGCGAAGGCCAGATCATCAAGAACAAATGCCACGAATGCGGAGGCACTGGCGTCGTGAAAGGCGAGGAAGTGGTCGAGATCAAAATCCCCGCAGGCGTGGCCGAGGGTATGGTAGTCAATGTGCCCGGCAAGGGCAACGCAGGCTATAGGGGAGGCATCCCTGGCGATATCCAGGTGCTCATTGAGGAAGAAGCCCACGACGTCTTTGTGCGCGACGGCAACGACCTAATCTACAATCTGCTGCTCGACTTCCCCACCGCTGCACTGGGTGGCGAGATCGACGTGCCGACCATCGAAGGAAAGTCGCTGAAGGTGAAGATAGAGAACGGTACACAGCCGGGCAAGACAATGCGCCTCAGAGGCAAGGGCCTGCCTGCAGTTCAAGGATACGGCACTGGTCGGGGCGACTTGGTGGTCAACATCAGCGTCTATGTGCCCAAGACACTGTCGCGCGATGAGAGGAAGGCCATCGAGACCTTCAAGGACAGCGACAACTTTAAGGGCGACAAACAGACGAAGGATTCCATTTTCCAACGCTTTAAGAACTACTTCCAATGACCTACGAAGAGACTACCCACTACCTGTTTAACCAAACAGCCAATTACGAGCAGCAGGGTGCTGCCGGCTACAAGGAGGGACTTGACACGATGCTGGCACTCGACGAGCATCTCGGTCACCCGCATCAACACTTCCGTTCCATCCATGTGGCTGGCACCAACGGCAAAGGCTCTGTGTGCCATCTCATTGCAGCCATACTGCAGATATGCGGCTACAAAGTGGGTCTCTACACCTCTCCACACATCATCGACTTCAGCGAGCGCATCAAGGTGAACGGCGTTCCCGTCCCTGAGGACTATGTCAACCAGTTCGTAGAACAGCATCGTGCTTTCTTCGAACCGCTCAAACCTTCATTCTTCGAAATCACGACGGCGATGGCCTTCAAGTATTTCGAGGATATGGATGTTGATATCGCCGTTGTCGAGGTTGGATTGGGCGGACGTCTGGACAGCACCAATATTATCACGCCCATACTCTCCGTCATCACCAACATCTCGCTCGACCATACCCGTCTGCTGGGTTCCAGCATCGAGCAGATTGCCGTTGAGAAGGCCGGCATCATCAAGGAGGGCGTACCTGTGGTCATTGGCGAGTCGATGCCTGAGACGCGTCCCCTCTTCGAGGCCATCGCTATGGAGCATCACGCCAAGATTGTCTTTGCCGACGATGAAGAGAACCAGAGAATCATCGAAGCAAATACGCAGGAAGATGGCATGATACACTACAGGCTGAAGAACCATGTCGAGTTCCATTGCGAACTGACTGGGGAGTTCCAGCCAAAGAACATGAACACCACCCTCTGCGCCCTCAGCCAGTTGGCCGAAGCAGGCTATTTGAGCAGTGTCGGCAGGGACGGCAACGAGAAGGCAGGACTGGAGATGGACAATGCCTTCCAGAACGTCAAGAAACTAACGGGCCTGCTGGCACGCTGGCAGACAGTCAGGGAGAACCCCACCGTCATCTGCGACATGGGTCACAACCCAGGAGCCTGGGATTACCTGAGCCATCAACTGGAGAGTATCGAATGCAACGAACTGCGCATCGTGTTCGGCATTGCGGAAGACAAGGATGTCTATGCCATTCTGGAGAAACTACCCAAGAATGCCACCTATTTCTTCACAAAGAGCACCAACCATCGGGCACTTTCAGAAATGTCGCTCAAGGTATTCGGCGAGCAGTTTGGGCTAAACTGCCAGTCATTCCCAACGGTCGAGGAGGCCTATCAGGCTGCGCTGCAAGGGGCTTCCAGCGATGATGTCATCTTCGTCGGAGGCAGTGCTTATGTAGTCTCCGATTTCCTGAAAACCCGCATTTAGTTATCTTTAACACCAAGTTTTTACCGATTTGTTTGCACAAGTCGGTATTTTTTTGTTACTTTGCAAACAGTTACAGTAACTAAAAAACATTTTGATATGACAAACACATCCGAAAATGCGAATCTGTGTGGTCTGAAGCGCGAAGCCTTCCAGGCCACGATCAACGGAAAGAAGACCGATCTGTACATCCTGCGTAACCGCAAGGGCTACGAAGTTGCCATCACCAACTATGGCGGAGCCATCTGCGCCATCATGGTGCCCGACAAGGACGGAAAGGTCGCCAACGTGATCCAAGGTCACGACAATATCCAGTCAGTCATCAACTCGCCAGAGCCCTTCCTCTCGACGCTCATCGGTCGCTTCGGCAACCGTATCTGCAAGGGACAGTTCACACTGAACGGCAAGGAGTACCAACTGGCCATCAACAATGGACAGAACCACCTGCACGGCGGTCCCACAGGTTTCCACACGAAGGTTTGGGATGCCCGTCAGATGGGTCCCCGCTCGCTGGCCCTGCACCGCATTTCCTCCTATGGCGAGGAAGGCTTCACAGGCGAACTGGACGTGACGGTTGAATTCACATTCACCGACCAGAATGAACTCGTGCTGGAGTATCTGGCAACTACCAACAAGAAGACTATCGTCAACCTGACCCACCATTCTTTCTTCTCATTGGCAGGTACGGCCGATCCCACGCCGACCATCGACGACCAGTTGCTCGAGATCAACGCCGACTTCTACATTCCCACCGACGAGACCGCCATTCCTACTGGCGAAATCCTGAAGGTAGCCGGCACGCCGTTCGACTTCCGCACCCCGAAGGCCATCGGCAAGGATATCGATGCCGACCATGAGCAGATTAAGTTCGGCAACGGTTTCGACCACAACTATGTGCTGAACAAGAAAGAAGAGGGCGAACTGAGTTTTGCTGCCCGCATCACTGAGCCTAAGAGTGGCCGCACGATGGAGTGCTACACCACCGAGCCCGGCGTACAACTCTATACCGGCAACTACCTGACAGGCGACTACAAGGGAGCCAATGGTGCCACCTTCCCCCGCCGCTCGGCTGTCTGCCTGGAGTGCCAGCACTTCCCTGACACGCCCAACCGTCCCTACTTCCCCTCTGTGATCCTGAATCCCGGCCAGCGCTACAAGCAGAAGACCATCTACAAGTTTGGTGTAGTGGAGTGAGAATCGTAACACCGTCATAACGTAATAACGCAAAGAATTATGTCACAAAAGCAATCACAGAACTATCTGTTCCCGTTGATCATTGTGTTCATCGTCTGCTTCCTCATTGGATTCATCACTACGATGAACAACTCGATGATCGCCTTCCTTTCTGAAGCATTCAACTTGACTGCCCAGCAAGGCCAATATGTCAACACCGCTTTCTATGGTGCTTATCTGCTGGCCATTCCGTTTGCCATGCTGATGAGCAAGATTGGCTACAAGGGCACCCTGCTGCTCGGTCTGGCCGTTGCCGGTATCGGTTTCGTCATCAATTCGCTGGGCATCAATGCCGCCATCACGGCCGGTAGCAATGTCTACATCGTGTTCCTGCTCTCCATGTGCATTGTCGCCATGGGCGTTGTGATGCTGCAGAACGTGGCCAACCCCTATGTCATGGTGCTGGGCAAGCCTGAGAGCGGTGCCTTCCGCATGACTCTCTCACAGGCCCTCAACTCAGTGGCCACCACTGTTGCACCTATCTTTATTACCACCGTCATCATCGCCGGAAAGGCTCCCACCCCAGACGCCGTGCCTGGTCCGTTCCTGGGACTTGGCATCTTTACCCTCATCATCTGTGGCATACTGGTCTTCTTGAAGTTGCCGAAGATTGACGAAGGCAAACAGGCCGAAGAGGAGTCTGGCGAGAAGAAGCAGTACAAGTCGAGCGTGTTCAAGTATGCACACGTATGGCTCGGTGCCTTGGCCATCTTTATGTATATGGGTGTCGAGATTGGTGTTCCCTCCATGCTCCCCTACCGCTTCCAGTTGCTCTATCCCGACATGGACTCTGCCGCCTGCGCATCGATGGCCACCAACTATCTGGCTTTCTATTGGGGCGGCATGATGGTTGGCCGATTCGTCGGTGCTGGCATCCTGACCAAGTTTGAGCCTCGCAAGTTGCTGACGGCCTGCCTCTGCCTGGGTGCACTTTGCATCGGTCTGTCGCTGCTGCTCTCGTCATCGATGGTGGGCATCTGGCTGATGCTTGCAGCCGGCCTGTTCCACTCGGTGATGTGGCCTCTCATTTTCAACCTTGGTCTTCAGGAACTCGGCCCTCACACGAAGGCTGCTTCCGGCGTCATCAACACCGGCGTCATCGGTGGTGCTCTGCTGATGCCTGTCATGGGTGCTATCGTTGACGCTGCCGGCGTCATCATCGCCCTCTGCGCCATGTTCGTGTTCTATGCCTATATCATCTGGTTCTGCAACTGGGGCAGCAAGATAGGCATCAACGTGAAATAACATCCTTAAACACTAACAATAAACAAAACAATCATTAGTTATGGACATTGAATTTGTAAGAAGTCGCTTCATCAAGCATTTTGATGGCAAAACCGGTAATGTGTATGCATCTCCCGGCCGTATTAACCTGATTGGTGAGCACACCGACTATAACGGCGGATTCGTATTCCCCGGCGCAGTGGACAAGGGCATCATCGCTGAGATGCGTGCCAATGGTACTGAAGACACCGTGATGGCATACGCCATCGACCTGAAGGACCGTGTGGACTTCCACCTCGACGATCCCGCAGGTCCCCGTGCCTCTTGGGCCCGCTACATCTACGGCATCGCCAAGGAGTTCCAGAAACTGGGCGTTCCCGTGAAGGGCTTCAACATTGCCTTCGCAGGCGATGTGCCCCTCGGTGCTGGTATGTCTTCGTCGGCCGCTATGGAGAGTTGCTTCGCCTGCGGTCTGAACGACATCTTCGGTGAGAACAAGGTGTCGCAGTGGGATATGGTGCTGGCCGGACAGGCTACCGAGCACAACTACTGCGGCGTGAACTGCGGCATCATGGACCAGTTTGCCTCCGTCTTCGGCAAGGCCGGCTGTCTGATGCGCCTCGACTGCCGCAGCCGCGAGTTCGAGTACTTCCCCTTCAAGCCCGACGGCTATCGTCTGGTGCTGCTCAACAGTAAGGTGAAGCACGAACTGGCCGGTTCGCCCTACAACGACCGCCGCAACTCCTGCGAGAATGTGGTGAAGGCCATCGCCAAGAAGCACCCCGAGGGCAAGTTTGAGACCCTGCGCGACTGCACATGGGAGCAACTGGAGGAAGTCCGTGCCGAGGTTGGCGAGGAGGACTACACCCGCGCTCACTTCGTGCTGGGCGAGAAGGACCGCGTGCTGGCCGTCTGCGACGCTCTGCTGGCCGGTGACTACGAGACCGTAGGCCAGAAGATGTACGAGACCCACTACGGCCTGTCTAAGGAGTACGAGGTCAGTTGCGAGGAACTGGACTACCTGAACGATATCGCCAAGGAGAACGAGGTGACCGGCAGCCGCATCATGGGCGGTGGCTTCGGTGGCTGCACCATCAACCTGGTGCGTGCCGACCTGTACAACAAGTTCATTGCCGACGCCAAGAAGAAGTTTGCCGCCAAGTACGGCCACGAGCCTGAGGTCATCGACGTTGTCATCGGCGACGGCTCGCGCAAACTCTGCTAACGTATGTTTCAGATAGACCGTTCATACATTGACCATGTGACCCTGGAGACGCTCCAGGGTCACATTTGGGATATCCGTACCGACTATAAGGACGACCCCACCCTGCCCCGTCTCGAGCACTACAACATAGCCAGCGAAGAGGCGTTCGAGCAGTACCTGGAGCAGAAACAGAAGTTCGAGGACTTTAAGGAGTCGTGGCGCAAGTACCGCCTGCTCATCTTCGGTCTGGCCTTTGCCATTCCCGTGGCCCTGTTCAGTCTGTTCGTCAAGATAGACAACATGGCCTTCTACGCCTACGCCTCGGCCTTCCTGCTCTGTCTGCTCATCTACGTGGTCTACACGCTCATCAAGGCTATCAGAGAAAGAAAGTTCCGCAACAATCCGTGCGAAACTTTCATCAAGGCCCTCCTCTCCTGGGAGCAGGCCCAAAAAGGATGAAGCCAGCCAAATTTGGCTGGCTTTTTTGTTCTTATTTCATGCCCTCCAGCAGTTTCACGGCATCGATGTACTGAGCGATGCCCTGCGCCACCTCCTTGGCAGCCTTCATGGCCAGCACCACCGTCTGCGGACGGTGCACCACGTCGCCACCGGCAAACACACCGCGGCGGGTGGTCATACCCATGGGGCGATCCACCACCTTCACGTAGCCCTTCTCGTCGACCTCGATACCCTCGGTGGTCGACACGATGCGGTTGGCTGGACGCGAACCGATGGCCATAAACACACGGTTGAACGGCTCCAGACGCTCGCCCTCAGGATCCACGATGCGCAACTGTCCCAGTCGGCCGTTGTCACCGGCCAGGAACTCCGTGCACGATGTGTTCCACCAGAACTTCACGCCCTCGGCCACAGCCTCCTCGTATTCGCTGGGAATGGCCGGCATCTCCTCCTGCGTGCGGCGATAGAGCACCGTCACGTCGGCCCCCAGACGGATGGCCGTGCGCGCAGCATCCATGGCCACGTTGCCGCCACCAATCACGGCCACACGGTCGCCCGGATCCACAGGCACCTTGTCGCGGGTGGTCAGGCCCTCGTTGAACACGTTCACCTGGTGCAGCAGATACGTAGCCTGGTTCACGCCGCGCAGCGCGAATCCCGGTGTCGAATTCATGTTCTGCGGAATAGATGTACCCGTACCTATAAATATAGCGTCGTAGCCCTGCGCAAACAGCGAGTCGATGGTCACGCCGTTGCGGCCCACCGTGGTGTTCAACTGGAAGTCGACGCCCAGTTCGGCTATCTTTCTGATCTCCTTGCGCACGATGGCCTTCGGCAGACGGTACTCCGGAATGCCGTACATCAGCACGCCGCCCGGCTCGCCCTCGCTCTCGAAGATGGTCACCTTGAAGCCCTGACGCGCCAGGTCGCCGGCCACGGTCAGTCCTGCAGGCCCAGAGCCGATGACGGCCACGATGCCGCGGTTCTTCTGCGGCAGACGCTCGCGAATCAGTTCCATGTCCGTATCAAAGTCGGCCACAAACTGCTCCAACTTACCAATCTGGATGGGCTCGCCCTTCTTGCCCAGCACACAACTGCCCTGACACTGCTTCTCGTGAGGACACACGCGACCGCAGATCGCAGGCAGGTTGCTGCGCTCGTTGATCACCTTCATGGCCTCGCCAAAGTTACCCATAGACAAAGCCGCCACAAAATCGGGAATGTTGTTCTCAATCGGACAACCCTTCCTACATTGTGGAACCTTACAGTGCAGGCAACGCTTTGCCTCGTCGATGGCCTCTTTGGCCGTAAATCCTTCGTGTACTACCTGAAAATTCTTGTTCTCTTGCTCCATGCTTCCTCCATGTTTTTAAGATTTTCGGGTGCAAAGTTAGTCATTTTTGTTGAAACCTGCAATTATCTGAGGAAATATTCTTGCTTTTCCCTGGATTATTGGTGGTGGACTCGCCTCTACCCTATCCACCGCTACCTGC
>JAFUUL010000021.1 GCA_017483805.1 Prevotella sp. | reverse complement strand
GTAGAAAATGCCCGTGGTGCCGCCCATGAAACAAACGGGGATAAAGACGGCCATAAAGACAATGGTCGTGGTGACCAGGGCGGGTGTCAGGCCGCGCATGGCCTCCACCGTGGCATCGTAGGCACGGGTGTAGCCCTCCTCGAACTTTGCCTGCACGGCCTCTACCACCACGATGGAGTTGTCGACCACCGTGCCGATGACTAGCACGATGGCAAACAGCGTGAGCAGATTAAGCGAAAAGCCTGCCAGCCGAATGAAGGCAAACGTGCCGATGAGCGACACGGCGATGGCCAGCGTAGGGATGAGCGTGGCCCGCAGGTCGTGGAGGAATAGCCATACCACGAAGACTACCAGCACCACGGCCAGCAGCAGCGACTGCAATACGTTCTGGATGGACGCGTCGAGGAAGTCCTTCGTGTTGGCGATGTCCTCCAGCGCCATGCCAGGTGGCAGTTCGGCGCGCATCTCGTCCATCAGCGCGTCAATCTGTTTGATGGCCTCGTTGGCATTCGAGCCGCTGGTCTGTGCCACCATGCAGTTGGCCCCTGGGTGTCCACTGGTCTGGCTCTTCATGGCGTAGTTCACCGACCCTAACTCCACCCGCGCCACATCGCCCAATCGCACCACGCCGCCGTCGGGTAGTGACTTGAGCACCATCTGCTCGTAGTCGCGCGCCTCGTCGTAGCGGCCGCGGTATTTCAGCACATACTGGTTGGTGTTCGCCGATTCGGCCCCCAGCGTGCCTGTGGGACTCTCAACGTTCTGGTCGGAGAGCAGTTTCGACACGTCGGACGGCACCAGCCCGTGTGCCCTCATCTTCTGCGGGTCGAGCCAGATGCGCATGGAGTAGTCGGCTCCGAAGATGTTCACCTCGCCCACGCCACTGATGCGCGACAGGCGCGGCTCGATGTTTATTTTCAGGTAGTTGGTCAACAGTTCAGAGTCGTAGGTGTCCGTGGGGCTGTAGAGCGTGATGCTCTTCAGCGACGAGTTCTGGCGTTTCCGCACCGTGATGCCGCTCTTGGTCACCTCGGCAGGCAGCAGTCCCTGTGCCGACGCCACGCGGTTCTGCACGTTGACCACGGCCATATCGGCATTGGTGCCCTGGCGGAAGAACACTTGGATGGTGGCCACACCCGTATTAGTGGCCGTCGAGGTCATGTATATCATGTCCTCCACGCCGTTGAGCGACTCCTCCAAGGGCACGATGACGCTCTTCATCACCGTCTCGGCATTGGCCCCGGTGTAGGTGGCCGACACACGAACGGTGGGCGGCGCGATGTTGGGAAACTGCTCCACGGGCAGCCCTGTCAGTCCTATCAACCCCACCAGCACGATGGCCACGCTGATCATCGTCGAGAGCACGGGGCGGTCTATGAATGTCTTTACGTTCATATCTTCTTTTTAGTCTATTCTTTTTAGTCTATGAGCCCGCAAAGTTACTCATTTCTGCGCAGAAAACGGCAATGCCAGAACCTAATTTGTGGCGAACGACGGATTTTGGGGGCGAATGACAACGCGATTTTCACGGAAAATGAGCACACCGCCGGTTCTGCCGGCAGCACGCCGTCCGCCCAATGTCCAGCGGACGGCTTTTTTCGTGGCCGCACGCGGCTGGCTGATGCCCACGTCGGAGCCTACGGCAAAGGCCTGGGGCTGGGCGGTCAGCGCATGGGTGGTGCCGTAGGGCACGTAACTGCCGAAGTCCTGACAGCGCAGGTCGAGCGAATAGAGGCCATCGGGCAGGTCGCCCAGTGGGAAAACGACGGACACGGGCACGCCTCCAGAGGGGATGACCACCAGCGTATCCATCGACAGAACCTCGTCCCACTGACTGGCATCATCGGCCTGGCGGCTCAGCGTGAGGAAGAGATAGCCCACATAGTCGGTGCCGGCATCGTTGGCGATGGCGGCGGTGGCCTGCAGGGGCGTGCCGCCAATGGCCAGGGGGCCATCGAGCGTGAGCAGTCCCTCGGTCTCCACAAACGGCTGCACCGTCACCAGCCCCGTGCCGCACACGTAGTCGAGTGTCTCGCTGGTGGTGACGGAGAGGGGCTGCTCGCCGACATCCTCGAAGATGATGCTGGCCCTCACCTCCACCGTGTCGCCCGGCATCACCGACACCTGGGCCACACGCTGGCAGCGGCGGTCACTGGGCCAAAGATAAATGTCGCCCTCGTAGCCCTGCATCACGCTGGTCAGCCGCAGCGTCACCCCCACGGGGCAGAAGGCATAGGCCACGCTGTCTGCGGCCACCACCTCGGCCACCAGGTCGGCCTGGTCGATGCTGACGGCGGGCGAGAGCAGCAGGCGGCCCTCGGTGGCCGACTGCATGCGGGCCTCTATATACGTACCACTATTGTATAAGCGGAGCCACTCCCCAGTGCCCTTCAGTCGGCAGACGGGCACCAGCCGGTGGGTGCCGCTGGAGAGCCCGAAGGTGCCCACGTCGGCGCGCACCGTCCAGCCGCGCTTGACCCCGAAGGCCAGCGTGCGCTGGGCGTAGACGGTGCCCCACGTGCCGTCGGCATGCTGCTCGGCATAGCCGAAGTCGTAGTCGCCGGCGGTGGTGTTGAGGTTGACCATCAGCATCTGTATGGTCAGCCCGCTGACGGCCAGGTTGCGCCCGGCCAGTCGCAGCGGCGGCTCGGCGTGGTCGATGCCGTCGGGGGGCTGAATGCCGATGACGGCATCCTGATTGGTGGAGTAGTTGCTGGCCGTGGGCTTCAGGTGGGGCAGCCGGAAGTAGCCGTCGTAATCGCCCGTCCATCCCCAGTTGATGAAGAAGCGCCCCTCGCCGTCGTAGCCGTTGGCCACGAAGGCATGGCCGCCGCCCGAGGGTGTCTGACCGGCGATGATGACGGGCCGCCCCTGGGCCACCTCGTCGTAGACAAGCCGCTCCCACTCGGCGGCGGTATAGTGGGTGGCCACCACGTGCTGCACGTCGCGGTCGTAGCCCAGATACTGGCGGAAGGCCTCAGCCGCCTCGGCCAGATAGGAGCCCGAGGCATCGGTGCGATAGTCCATCTGCACCGCCTGACCGCAGTAGAGGGCCAGGTCGGCAGCCACCGCATCGGCACGACTGCCGCCCGCGTCGAGGGCCGACCAGTCGAAGGTGACCGACGGCAGGGCGGGCATCGACACGCCGTGGGAACGGGTGACGTAGGCAGGGATGACGGCAGTGGTGCCGACGGGGTGGCGGTGATAGGCCATCACCTGAGCCATCGCCGTGGCCACGCAGCCGGTCAGCGTGCGCTGGCCGTCGACCACGGGGCAGCGGTCGTTATAGGGCTCGTGCTGTCCCCACGCTGTGGTCAGCATCGGGGCCACGGGCGGCATCGCGTCATCGTCGGCATCGCCGACGGCGGCAGGTTCGGCCCCTTCGGCGGCCATAGCCTCCAGCCACCAGCGGAAGTTGTCGGGCAACAGGCCTTCGCTGAACGTGCCGTGCTCGCAGTAGCCCACTATCTCGTCGCCGCTGGTCACCACGAAGCCGCGACCGCCGGCCACGTCGAACACGTCGAGCGTCGCCCATCGTCGCTGCCCTGCGACCTGCAGCCCCTCGCGGCGTGCATCCAGGAAGGCCTGCACGCGGCGCACTTGGCCCGCCAGCGCATCGGTCGTCACCAGCAGCAGCATCGCCACCGCACATGTTGTCCATCTCGTCTTCACCATCCGTCGCTTTGTTTTTAGTCAACCTTCAGTCTCGCCTCACCAGCGGATACATCTGGCAGGTGTTGGTCTTCCTGGGGCGGAAGCCGAGGGTGTTGAGCGCGCGACCAATGTCGACATTCGTACGCTTCGTGATGTGGAAGTTGGGATAGAGCGCGTTCAGCACGTCTACGATGTCGCCAACCGACACCTCCTCGCCATCCTCGGCGGCGCGGAAGGCCTGCAGGATCATCTGCTCGTAACTGCCCACGGGCTCAAACCTGCGGTTCTGTTCGATGATGCGGCGGTTGTCGGCCTCGTCGAACCAGTAGCGGTCGCCACGGTCAATCTCGGCCTTCAGTTGGGCGTACACCTGCGGATAGTCGACGGGCGACAGCGTGTCGATCAGCCCCTCCACCATGATACAGACGAAGCGGCGCGAGCCGGTCTTGTCGTCGGGCAGCGGACGGCTGTTGTTGGTCGTGGCGATGAACGAGGCATAGCGGCGGCGCTGCTCGTAGGCCTTGCCGTAGGGCGGGCGCATCTTGACGTCGGACTTCGAGATGAGGTACTTCAGCAGCGGCTGCTGACTGCGGCTCAGGGCGTCGAACTCGTCGATGTTGATCAGGGCGAACGACGTGAGGCCCAGGTTGACGGCCGTGTCGTTCTTGAAGTCGATCTTGTCGTTATAGTAGTCGCGCAACTCGGGCGGCAGCAGGATGCCGCAGAAGGTGCTCTTGCCGCAGCCCTGCGCGCCGATGAGCAGCGGCACGATGGCGTTGCCGTGGTGGCGGTCCTTGCCCATCCAGTGGGCCACCATCGAGAGCATCCACACGTGGAAGTCGCTCTGCCAGTAGGCGTTGTCAGTCCTCACGCGGGCGGCCAGGGCCGTCAGCCGGTCGCGTCCGTCCCAGCGTGGCAGCCGCTCCAGCCAGTCGTTCACGGGGTCATATTCGGGTATCATCGTCGACTCGATGTAGCGCTTGATGTCCTTGTCCCACGAGTCGAGGCCGGCCTTCAGCGCGCGTATCGACATGGTGTTCATCACCTCGCGCGTCAGGTCGTGGAACTGGTAGTCGTAGCCGTCGCGCTCGCGATACTGGGCCACGCCGGTCATCACGTTCTTACGCAGTTCGTAGCGCGACTGCAGGAAGGCCTCGGTCTTGAAGGTCAGCAGTTGCGAGGGCTTGACGTGCTTCAGCGGCCAGGTGCGCTTCAGCGTCACGCTGTACTGCGAGTCGAAGACCGTCTGCACCAGGTCGGGGTCGCCGTTCAGGCGCTTGTCGAAGAGCGTCTGCTTCACGGCGAAGCCCTCCTCCACCCCACTCTCGTGGCAGTTGAAGGCCAGCGTCTCCAGCACGTGGGGCACGAAGTCCTCCTCCGCATCCAGCCGGCAGGCCTCCAGCGCGTCCTGCTTGCAGGCCTGATATTCGTGCAGCCGCGAGGCCATCGTCGACAGGCCGGCTATCGTGCCTGCGCCGCCGTCCGTCTGGCCGTCGTTGGGCCTCACCACCTTCGACAGCCGCTGGGCCGACTGCTCGTAGGGCGAGGCCACCATCGGCTCCGACCACGTGTTGACGTAGATGTCGGGATCGTGGCTCAGGCGGCAGGCCGTGCGCAGCGACGGGGCTATGTTGTCCACGCGGACGGCCAACTGCATCGAGTAGACGTAGTGCAGTTTGGCGTAGGCGTTCAGGTGGAACTGCTCCACCTCCGCCGAGTCGTAGCCGTCGGGGTTCTGCCATTCGGTGCGCTCCTCCGTCTGGCACACTATCTTCACGCTCCGTCCGCTGGCGCCCACGAAGGCCAGCATCGTGAAGGGCACGCCCGCCGCCTCCTGGCGCAGCAGGCAGGCCGTCTCGCGGTCGGGCAGGTTGTTGATCTCCAGCAGCACCAGGTCGTTGTAGCCCACGGCCACCTGCTGCCCCTTTATGTTACGCAGGTCCGACGAGAAGCACACGCTCGGTCGCCGCTCCACGTCGGTGTCCATCGGCCGCCCGTCGCGCATCTGTCCCGTGCGGATCATCTCCACCACTTCTTCTATCGGAATGCGCACAAAAGTCTCCGCGCCCTTCCTTCCCTGTCGAATCAATGTCACTTTCATAGTCTGTCGTTATTCTGTTAGTATTCTGTTTAATCGCTGATAATCACCCACTTAGCGGTAATCAACTGCAAAGATACAAAATATAATTGAAATCTCCAAAAATATTTCGCTAAATTCACTTCCACTTCCACTTTTTCTTCCGAAACACCTGTGTTTATCGTGGTTTCAAGCGGTGGAAGTGAATCGTTTCACTTCCACTTCACTTCCACCTTTTTTTTCTTCGACAAGTCATCAAAGCAGCACCGACAACTGCTTTACGACAAAAACGACGCGTTTTACAGTCGTTTACATGGTGTAAAACATCGTTTTACGCGGCGTAAAACGATGTTTTAAGCGGCGTAAAATACTGTAAAACGCCGCTTAAAACACTGGTAGTAAGCATGTTAACAAAATAATCGCCACATCTGTCGGCAAAAAGTGGAAGTGAAGTGGAAGTGAAACGATTCACTTCCACTTCCTGAAGCACCTGTGTTTATCGGCGTTTCAGAAGAAAAAGTGGAAGTGGAAGTGAATTTCAGAAAAAAATTAGAGCGAGCGCACGACGTACCGATTTTCGTAGCGTTCGAAGTCGGGCAGGTCGGTATAGCCGCGGTCGGCAAACACGCCTCTCACGTAGCGCTGCTGCTCCTCCGTCAGGCCCCGCTCGCCCTTCAGGTACCAGTAGTACTGGCGCGGCCCGTGGAAATAACTGGTCAGTTGCTTGCGGATGGAGGTATAGTCATCCTTCAGCACCACATCATAGAAATGTGCGAAGCCATAAGCCACGCGCTCCACCCGCCGCTGCCAGAACAGTTCGCACCGCTCGCCGTAGCCCTCGGCCAGCGGCGTGACGCACATCGTCTGCGTCGTCTCCTTCGGTGCCAGCGTCGCCGCCAGATGCCTCAAGCACTCCGCTGCCGCGCGGCACTCCCCATTAAAGCACACCGCCCACCTGGTAGGCGCATCCTCAAACCCAAATTTCACTTCGTTGTCCATATTCGTACTCATTATATTATCATACAATTGCTCCATATTCCAGCAGGAAAGGAATGACGCCAACATACATGATGCCATCCTCGTCAGTCCACGCCTTCGCATTTCCATCGAGAATGAGCCATATTGCATCAGTTTTGGGGTTACAACTGCAAATTCAGTCGCCTCGTTCGACCGTTTTTGCAGTGCAAAGATAATAAATAAATCGCAAACAAAAGAATATTTCCCCACTTTTTTGCGCCTTTACGCATATTTTCGACTATTGCCGATGCTCTATAAGTTCACAGAACCTGTTCTTAATCTCTCTCAGATCCTCTGACAGGATGGCGTCGCAGCGCTCTGCCATCTCTTTTGGAATGGGATACCTGCATGCCGCAATCGCCCCAGCCATCGCACCGATGGTGTCAGAATCGCCACCAAGAGAGATTGCCAGACGGATGACCTCCTCAAACGAGTTGCCTTCCAAGAAAGCGATAATGGCCTCTGGCACACTACCCTGACACGACACATCAAAGACGTAGGTGGGCCTGATATCAGCAATGCTCCTGTCCAAATCGTAAAAGAAGGTCTGCTCCACATACGCCTTGATGTCCTGCTTCAACCAACCTTCTTTACATAAGAATACGCTTGCAGCAATGGCCTG